>NZ_DF977000.1:0-300000 GCF_001485475.2 Tepidanaerobacter syntrophicus
TATGTATTAAAACTTTTGTACATAAAAATGGCTCCTCGAGCAGGATTCGAACCTGCGGCCCTTCGGTTAACAGCCGAATGCTCTACCGCTGAGCTATCGAGGAACGGTTTAGATATGAATAAATTCTCGGCAGCGACCTACTCTCCCGGGCAATGCCCAGTACCATCGGCGCTGGAGGGCTTAACCTGTGTGTTCGGGATGGAAACCGGTGTTTCCCCTCCGCTATGGCCACCGAGAATGTATTTTGCTGTACCTTCAAAATTACACAGTGAGGAAAATTTTGGTCAAGCCCTCGGGCTATTAGTATCGGTCAGCTCAAAGCCTTGCGGCTCTTACACCTCCGACCTATCTACCGGGTAGTCTTCCCGGGACCTTACTCCCTTAATGGGATGGGATACCTTATCTTAGGGAGGGCTTCGCACTTAGATGCTTTCAGCGCTTATCCCTGCCGGACTTGGCTACTCAGCTGTGCCGCTGGCGCGACAACTGATACACCATCGGTCCGTCCACCCCGGTCCTCTCGTACTAGGGGCAGCTCCCTTCAAGTATCCAACGCCCACGACGGATAGGGACCGAACTGTCTCACGACGTTCTGAACTCAGCTCGCGTGTCGCTTTAATGGGCGAACAGCTCAACCCTTGGAACCTACTTCAGCTCCAGGATGCGACGAGCCGACATCGAGGTGCCAAACCTCCCCGTCGATGTGGACTCTTGGGGGAGATCAGCCTGTTATCCCCAGGGTAGCTTTTATCCGTTGAGCGACGGCCATTCCATACAGTGCAGCCGGATCACTAAGCCCGTCTTTCGACTCAGCTCGACTTGTTGGTCTCACAGTCAGGCTACCTTATGCCTTTGCACTCAATGCACGATTCCTAACCGTGCTGAGGTAACCTTTGGGCGCCTCCGTTACCTTTTAGGAGGCGACCGCCCCAGTCAAACTGACCACCTGACAATGTCCCGCATCCGGAAAACGGAGTGCGGTTAGAACCTCAGCATCAAAAGGGTGGTATCCCAAGGGCGGCTCCCCGGATCCTGACGAACCCGGTTCTGTGCCTCCCACCTATCCTGTACATTTGATGCCGAAATCCAATATCAGGTTGCAGTAAAGCTCCATGGGGTCTTTCCGTCCTGTCGCGGGTATTGAGTATCTTCACTCATAATACAATTTCGCCGGGTCTCTTGTCAAGACAGCGCCCAAGTCGTTACGCCATTCGTGCGGGTCGGAACTTACCCGACAAGGAATTTCGCTACCTTAGGACCGTTATAGTTACGGCCGCCGTTCACAGGGGCTTCGGTGCACACCTTCGCCTTGCGGCTAAGCGCTCCCCTTAACCTTCCAGCACCGGGCAGGCGGCAGCCCCTATACATCGGATTTCTCCTTAGCAGAGACCTGTGTTTTTGCTAATCAGTCGCTTGGGCCCATTCACTGCGGCCTTTTCGCCTTAGGTTAACCTAAAGCTACTCAGGCACCCCTTCTCCCGAAGTTACGGGGTTAGTTTGCCGAGTTCCTTAACAAGAGTTGTCCCGCTCACCTTAGGATTCGCTCCTCGCCTACCTGTGTCGGTTTGCAGTACGGGCACCCTTGGCCTTGCTAGAGGCGTTTCTTGGCAGTATGGGTTCAGCTGCTTCGTTACTTAAATTTCACTCCCCCTCACGCTTCAGCCATGGCCTGACGGATTTGCCTATCAGGCTTGCCTTTGCGCGTGGGCACGCTCTACCAACGGCGTGCTCAGCCTACCCTCCTGCGTCACCCCATTGCTCATAGCGGCCTTAGGTGGCACTGGAATATCAACCAGTTGTCCATCGCCTACGCATTCACTGCCTCGGCTTAGGCCCTGGCTTACCCTGAGCGGACGAGCCTTCCTCAGGAAACCTTAGGCATTCGGTGGACAGGATTCTCACCTGTCTTTCGCTACTTATACCGGCATTCTCACTTCCTGTAAGTCCACACAGCCTTTCGGATGTGCTTCTGCCTTGCAGGAACGCTCCCCTACCACGCAAGCTGTTGCTTGCATCCGCAGCTTCGGTGTAAACCTTTAGCCCCGTTACATTTTCGGCGCAGCACCACTCGACCAGTGAGCTATTACGCACTCTTTGAATGAATGGCTGCTTCAAAGCCAACATCCTGGTTTTCTTCGCTGTACAACATCCTTTCCCACTTAGGTTTACTTAGGGACCTTAGCTGACGGTCTGGGCTGTTTCCCTTTCGACTATGAAGCTTATCCCCCACAGTCTGACTCCTAACTATCGCTCCTCGGCATTCGGAGTTTGATAGGGTTCGGTAACCTTTTCGGCCCCTAGCCCATTCAGTGCTCTACCTCCGAGGGCGTAAAGTTAAGGCTAGCCCTAAAGCTATTTCGGGGAGAACCAGCTATCTCCGTGTTCGATTGGCTTTTCACCCCTACCCACAGCTCATCCCATGACTTTTCAACGTCAACGTGGTTCGGGCCTCCACGAGAGGGTAGTCTCGCTTCACCCTGTCCATGGGTAGATCACACGGTTTCGGGTCTACCGCGCAAAACTTGCGCCATTTTAAGACTCGCTTTCGCTTCGGCTGCGGAGCTTAACTCCTTAACCTTGCTTTGCGCGGTAACTCGCCGGTCCGTTCTACAAAAAGTACGAGGTCGCTTTCGCTTCCTCCGGTTGTAGACACACGGTTTCAGGTTCTATTTCACTCCCCTCCCGGGGTTCTTTTCACCTTTCCCTCACGGTACTAGTTCACTATCGGTCGTAAGGTGGTATTTAGCCTTGGGAGATGGTCCTCCCGACTTCCTACGGGGTTCCTCGTGCCCCGCAGTACTTTGGAACTGCCGGCTAGGAAATCAAGTTTTGCATACAAGGCTTTCACTTTCTATGGCCCTGCTTTCCAGCAGAGTTCTGCTACTTTATTCCTTCGCCTGCCTACCGCTGTTGGCTTGGCAGTCCATAACCCCATATATGCAACGGCAGCGGCCTTACACATATATGGTTTGGGCTCTTCCCCGTTCGCTCGCCGCTACTGAGGGAATCGAATGTTTCTTTCTTTTCCTCGGGTTACTTAGATGTTTCAGTTTACCCGGTTAGCCTCCCATACCTATGGATTCAGTATGGGATACTTGAGGTTCGCCTCAAGTGGGTTTCCCCATTCGGAAATCTCCGGATCGTAACTTGCTTGCAGCTCCCCGGAGCGTTTCGCCGCTAGCTGCGTCCTTCTTCGCCCCCTTACGCCAAGGCATCCTCCGTGTGCCCTTATTCGCTTGACCTATGCGAAATTGTTAAAAATTGATATTTGGAACTTGATATTTGGATTTGATGCTTTGTTTTCCTCACTGTGTAGTTTTCAAGGTACAGAAATGAAAAAATCTGCTAATTGGTGGGCTTGGATGGACTCGAACCATCGACCTCACGCTTATCAGGCGTGCGCTCTCACCGCCTGAGCTACAAGCCCAAGAATTTTTCTTACTGTATGGTGGAGATGAGGAGACTCGAACTCCTGACCCCCTGCGTGCAAAGCAGGTGCTCTCCCAACTGAGCTACACCCCCATAAAATAAATATGAGAGAGGATGGTCTCTCAAAACTAAACAGTGTTATGCCCGGTCATACTCCTTAGAAAGGAGGTGATCCAGCCGCACCTTCCGATACGGCTACCTTGTTACGACTTCACCCCAATCGCTGACCCCACCTTCGACGGTTAATCCCGGCTTCGGGTGTTGCCAACTTTCGTGGTGTGACGGGCGGTGTGTACAAGGCCCGAGAACGTATTCACCGCGGCATGCTGATCCGCGATTACTAGCGATTCCGACTTCATGCAGGCGAGTTGCAGCCTGCAATCCGAACTGAGACCTGTTTTTAGGGATTAGCTTAGGATCGCTCCCTTGCTGCCCGTTGTTCAGGCCATTGTAGCACGTGTGTGGCCCAGGCCATAAAGGGCATGATGATTTGACGTCATCCCCACCTTCCTCCGTCTTATCGACGGCGGTCTACTTAGAGTGCCCACCTTTAAGTGCTGGCAACTAAGTAGAAGGGTTGCGCTCGTTGCGGGACTTAACCCAACATCTCACGACACGAGCTGACGACAACCATGCACCACCTGTATAGGCTCCCTTGGTTTCCCAAGGGTCGATTCCGTTTCCGGTCTCTACCACCTATATGTCAAGGCCTGGTAAGGTTCTTCGCGTTGCTTCGAATTAAACCACATGCTCCACCGCTTGTGCGGGCCCCCGTCAATTCCTTTGAGTTTCAACCTTGCGGCCGTACTCCCCAGGTGGGTCACTTATTGCGTTAGCTCCGGCACGGATGGCTTGACCACCACCCACACCTAGTGACCATCGTTTACGGCTAGGACTACCGGGGTATCTAATCCCGTTCGCTCCCCTAGCTTTCGCGCCTCAGCGTCAGTGATAGGCCAGGAAGCCGCCTTCGCCACTGGTGTTCCTCCCGGTATCTACGCATTTCACCGCTACTCCGGGAATTCCACTTCCCTCTCCTACACTCAAGAGATGCAGTTTTATCGGCAAGCCCGTGGTTGAGCCACGGGTTTTTACCGGTAACTTGCATCCCCGCCTACACGCCCTTTACACCCAGTAATTCCGGACAACGCTCGCCCCCTACGTATTACCGCGGCTGCTGGCACGTAGTTAGCCGGGGCTTCCTCTTTGGGTACTGTCCTTTTCATCCCCAATGACTGAGCTTTACGACCCGAAGGCCTTCATCGCTCACGCGGCGTCGCTGCGTCAGGGTTTCCCCCATTGCGCAAAATTCCCCACTGCTGCCTCCCGTAGGAGTCTGGACCGTATCTAAGTTCCAGTGTGGCCGGTCGCCCTCTCAGGCCGGCTACCCATCGTTGCCTTGGTGGGCTGTTATCTCACCAACTAGCTAATGGGACGCAGGCCCATCCATGACCGCTAAATCGCTTTCTTTACACACCATTGGATGCGTAAAGGTATCGGGTATTACCTTCGGTTTCCCGAAGCTATCCCCGTGTCATGGGCAGGTTACCTACGTGTTACTCACCCGTCCGCCGCTAAGTTTGGCCGGTTTTAACCGAAATTAAAACCGGCCAAACTCCGCTCGACTTGCATGTGTTAGGCACGCCGCCAGCGTTCGTCCTGAGCCAGGATCAAACTCTCATGTTAATGTTTTATATCGTTGCTTTAAAAGCTTGGATACAAAAGAATTGAATTATGGTTTATCGTTTCAGGCATAACACTGATTTAGTTGTCTAGGTTCTTTACGTCACAGTTATTAATTTTAACATATTCTTCTGTGTTTGTCAACACCTTTTTTTATTTTCTTTTGAAGTGCTGACTTACTAGGTTTTTTGGTGTTTTCCGTGACTGCTCAAGTATAATACCATGAAACCGGCATTCATTTCAAACATTGATATTCGCTGTTATGGCTCATATTTAGAGATTATATTGATAAAATTTATACATTCTCTTATAAGCTGCATAATTCTCTTGTTTTTAATAAATTTTGCTATTGTTTTGGCCTCATAGTTGGGAATAAAATCACATCTCTTATAGAGGGAGAATCAGTCAACAGCATAA
Organism: Tepidanaerobacter syntrophicus; assembly: GCF_001485475.2. Taxonomy (NCBI): domain Bacteria; kingdom Bacillati; phylum Bacillota; class Clostridia; order Thermosediminibacterales; family Tepidanaerobacteraceae; genus Tepidanaerobacter; species Tepidanaerobacter syntrophicus. Next base: position 5,530 of record NZ_DF977000.1, read on the forward strand.
CCATGCGGTCTATACCTATGCCTAACCCGCCTGTAGGAGGCATACCGTGTTCAAGTGCAACTATATAATCTTCATCAAAAACATGAGCCTCTTCATCGCCTGCCTCGCGCTCTTTTAGCTGTTGCAAAAATCTCTCTCTTTGGTCTATCGGATCATTGAGCTCGGAAAAAGCGTTACACATCTCTCTCCTTGTAATAAATGCCTCAAATCTGTAAGTAAGATCTGGATTATCCTCTTTTTTCTTTGCAAGAGGTGATATTTCTAAAGGGTAATCATATATAAAGGTGGGCTGAACCAAATTTTGTTCAACCTTTTCCTCGAATATAAGGTTAAGTATCTTTCCTCTTGTATCGCTGTCTTTTACCTCTTCTATGTTCAGTTCTTTTGCAATTTTTCTTGCTTCCTCATCTGATGTTACGCTATCAAAGTCTATGCCAGTAAATTGTTTGACAGCTTCAACCATGGTCATTCTTTTCCACGGAGGTGTCAAGTCAATCTCTTCACCTTGATAGGTTATTTTCATTGTTCCTAAGACTTTTTGACTAATATGTGCAAAAAGTGTTTCCATAAGTTCCATCATATCTTTATAGTCGGCATATGCCTGATATAATTCAAGCATTGTAAATTCAGGGTTATGTTTAACAGAAATCCCCTCATTTCTAAAATCTTTGCCGAGTTCATAGACTTTCTCAAAACCGCCGACTATAAGTCTTTTTAAATATAGTTCTGTAGCTATACGTAAGTACAATTGCATGTCTAATGCATTATGATACGTTACAAAAGGCCGGGCAGCAGCGCCTCCGGCTATCGGTGACAAGATCGGAGTTTCAACCTCTACAAAACCTCTCTCATCTAGAAATTCTCTAATTGCTGATATTATCTTGCTTCTAGTAAGGAATGTCTGCTTTACTTCAGGATTCACTATCAGATCAAGATACCTCTGCCTATATCTTGTATCAGTGTCTTTTAAGCCGTGCCATTTTTCAGGTAGTGGCCTTAATGACTTTGCAAGCATTTTTAAATTTGTAGCGGAGATAGATATTTCTCCTCTTTGAGATTTGAAAACTCGGCCTTCTACCCCGATTATATCTCCTATATCCAGAAGTTTATACAATTTAAATGTTTCGTCGGATACATTGTCTTTTTTAATGTAAACCTGTATTTTCCCGGAGTCGTCCTGGATATCAAAAAAAGCCGCTTTGCCATGACCCCTTATCGCCATGATTCTACCGGCTAAAATTACATCCTCATTTTCAAATTCATCAAAATTATCTTTGATTTGCTGGCAAGTATTCGAGCGGGGGTATCTTTCGCCATATGGATTTATGCCCATATCTTTAAGTTCCTGAAGTTTTTGCAGTCTAACTTTTTGGATTTCATTTTCGCTAAGATAGTCCATTAAAAAACCTCCACTATTTATTTCGTGATGTCAATAATCTCATATCTAACCTTTCCGACAGGTGCTAAAGCTTCTACTATAGAACCCTTTTTTTTGCCTATTAGGGCACTTCCCACCGGTGATTCATTTGATATTTTATTTTCAAGCGGATTCGCCTCTGCTGAGCCTACAATTGTATATTCAAAAATGTCTCCGGTATCCAAATCTTTAAGTTTAACTTTGGAGCCTACGCTTACAACATCAGTAGTTATATCTAGTTCGTCTATAAGCTTTGCATTCCGTAATTTTTCTTCAAGAAGGGCAATCCTTGCTTCTATAAATGCTTGCTCGTTTTTTGCTTCATCGTATTCAGAGTTTTCGCTGATATCGCCAAAGTCGATGGCCTGCTTTATTCTTTCAGCGATTTCTCTGCGCTTAACTGATTTTAAGTATTCTAGTTCTTCTTCCATTTTTTTTAAGCCTTCCTGGGTAAGGACAACTTCTTTTTTTGACATACGATTTTCTCCCCTCGTGATTTTGAAAAAATTGACTTTGGTTTATCAGCATACTGTGCTTCCAGGCCAATCGCACTAAGCTATTGTTTATAACAAAAATGGAGCTTATGTTAATAATCCTCTTCAATATGTATTATTTATGAAGAGGTATAACAAAGCCCAAATATTGAAATAATTATAGCCTTTTCATAGCACTTACAGCTTCTAAAATATTATAATTCAGCATGGTATTAATGTCAAGGAGCTTTTTATGCTTATTTTCTAAAAATTCCCATCGGTTTCTGAAAATGTTAGATATGGTATATATCTAAAAATTAGACTATAATAATAAGTGGTTAATTTTTAAAGTCAACAAAAGAAACGGGGGCATTGTTTTGTTCGGTCTAGTGCTTGAAGGCGGTGGTGCTAAAGGTGCTTACCAAATAGGCGCATGGAAGGCTCTCAGGGAACTAAATATTGATATAGGCGGCGTGGCCGGCACATCGGTAGGTGCTTTAAACGGTGCTATGATACTACAAGGCGACTTCGAAAAGGCTTGGAATATATGGTACGATATTTCTTTTGATAAAATAATAAATAATATTGATGAAAAAGAGATAGAGGCAATTAGAAACAAAGAAGTGCGTCCGGAGAATTTAATTTTTGCAGTAAAAAAATTGCGAGAGCTTTTCTCAGAGCGAGGTCTTGATATTACACCTCTTCGCAAACTTATATCAGAAAACGTATCGGAGGACAAAATTCGAAGTTCAGGAAAAGATTTTGGTATAGTAACGGTTGAACTTACTGACCTAAAACCGGTTGAGATTTATATAGAAGATATCCCTTATGGAAAACTAGCTGACTATTTACTGGCCAGTGCCAATCTTCCTATATTTAAAATGGAAAAAATTGATGGTAAATTATTCATCGATGGTGGTGTTTTCGATAATCTCCCTGTCGGTCTGCTCGCTGCAAAGGGGTATAAGGATATTATAGTAATTAGATTACATGGTTTAGGGCGTGTGCGCGGAGTAAATAGGAAGAAATTAAATCTAATTGTAATTGAACCTTCTGAAGATTTAGGTGGCCTCCTTGACTTTTCAGCAGAAAGAGCAAGAGTAAATCTTCAATTAGGTTATTATGATACTTTAAAAGTGATAAATAAGTATTCCGGCACACACTATTATATCAAAGAATCATATCCGGAAGATTATTATGCGCGTTTTTTCTTTAACATGAACCCAAGGACAGTTTCGCAGCTTGCTGAAATTATAGGGCTTAATGAAAAAATCCCTTGCTACCGGCTGCTTTTTGAAAAAGTCATTCCGCGTATAGCTGACATTTTAGATCTGGGTCCTAAAGCCACTTATAAGGATATAATTATTGATATCTTAGAAAGAGCAGCTCGCACTGCTGAAATCGAGAAATTTAGAATATACGAATTTGAGGAGTTTTTGCAAACAGTACTATCACGGCATCAGAAAAATTCTCAAGGGATATCAAATAAAATCCCCCGCATATTGCGAAAGTCTGATCTTGTACTAAAAACCGTAAAAGACCAATTATTGCCGGAGATAGTGGATGTTTTTATTGAAGAGCTTAAATTACAATTAAAAAATAATGCGTAAAAAATAAAGGAAGGCCCGCCTAAGCCTTCCATCTTTTTACAATAATTTTATGCCATTATAAGAGCTAAAATAGCCTTTTGCACGTGAAGCCTGTTTTCGGCTTCGTCGAATATCACGGAATGGTCTCCCTCCATCACATCTTCGGTTATTTCTTCGCCTCGATGTGCAGGTAGGCAGTGCATAACGATAGCATTCTTGTCTGCCGCAGAAAGTACTTCTTGGTTTATTTGATAGCCTGCAAAAACTTTTTTCCTGTATTCAGTTTCTTCTTCCTGGCCCATGCTTGTCCACACATCAGTGTAAAGGATATCAGCACCGTCAGCCGCTTCAAATACATCTTCTGTCAGTGTAATTTTTGAACCGTTCATCATTGCATCAATACTTGCTTTTTCAACTACTTCTTTATCCGGTAAAAACTCTTTCGGAGAAGCTACGGCTATGTCCATTCCTACTTTTGCACATCCATAAAGTAAAGAATTTGCCATATTATTTTTTCCGTCTCCGATAAATGCCAGTTTTAATCCGCTAAGTTTTTTCTTCTTTTCTTTAATAGTAAATAAGTCTGCCAGCACTTGGCATGGGTGCTCATAGTCGGTTAAACCATTTATAATGGGTATATCAGCGTATTTTGCAAGGAGTTTAACATCTTCATGGCTGTATGCCCTTATCATTATACAGTCTAAATACCTTGACAGCACTCGGGCTGTATCTTGGATGGTCTCTCCCCTGCCAAGTTGGATATCCCTATTGCTCAAAAACAGTGCATGTCCGCCTAGCTGCCACATTGCAACTTCAAAAGATACTCTTGTCCTGGTAGAAGACTTTTCAAAAATCATGCCTAGGGTTTTGCCCTTTAGCGGCTGATAATCCGCTCCCAATTTATGCATTGTTTTAAGCGTTTCACATTTAGTAAGTATTTCGTCTATTTCAAGGTTGCTAAGATCATATAAACTTAACAGATCTTTTCCCTTTAACAAGCTAACTTCTGTATTCAACCATGGATTTATGCTCATAAGATCAGCCTCTTTCGTTCTTTTTCATAATTATACATTAAAATGTATTATTATGCAATACCTTTTTATATAAAAACTAAATTTTTTTTGCTAAAGTGCGTCAAATATATTATTATTTAAGCAGAATAGCTTTAAAAAAGGAGGTATAAGATGATTTTCGATGTAGCTATAATAGGTGCCGGACCAGCCGGTCTTTCAGCAGGGCTTTATGCGGCAAGAGCTAAGCTTTCCACAATCATTATTGAAAAAATGTATCCAGGCGGCCAAGCTGCAATGACTTACCGTATAGAAAATTATCCTGGGTTTTCCGATGGCATAGGCGGTGCCGAGCTTGCTGAGGCTATGAAATCGCAGGCTGAAAGATTTGGCGCCAAAATTTTAAATAACGGTGCTGTAAAAATAGTAAAGGAGGATAATATATTTAATATTATCCTTGATAATGATGATAACGTAGAAGCAAAAACCGTTATTTTAGCTGCCGGAGCATCAGCGAAAAAGTTGGGCGTAAAGGGTGAAATTGAGTTTACCGGCAGGGGTGTTTCATATTGTGCAACTTGTGACGGGGCTTTTTATGCAAATAAGACAGTTGCGGTTGTCGGCGGAGGAGATACCGCCATTGAAGAAGCGCTGTTTTTAACTCGGTTTGCAAGCAAAGTCTATGTTATACATCGCAGAAATCAATTAAGAGCTACAAAAATCCTTCAAGAGCGTGCATTTCAAAACAGTAAAATTTCCTTTATCTGGGATTCGGTAGTGGATGAAATTCGCGGCAAGGATACAGTAAATGAATTAGTGGTCAAAAACGTAAAGACGGGAGAATTAGAGTCTATTTCTGTAGACGGAATATTTGTCGCAATAGGTCAGACTCCCTTGACAGATTTTGTAAAAGATATCATCTCTCTTGACAATCAAGGCTATATTATAACAAACGAACACATGATGACAAATGTGCCGGGGATTTTTGCAGCAGGCGATATTCGCCAAAAACCTTTGCGTCAAGTTATAACCGCAGCCTCCGATGGAGCGGTAGCTGCGGTAGAAGCAGGAAGGTTTATTGAAAGCATGCAATAGTTGATTTATAAGTCATAAAAGCGGCCTGCATAACTCTAACAGGTCGCTTTTAGTTCGCATTTTAATCTTGGTATCTGTTTTCAGTTACCGCAAATTATCTCGCACAATTCCTTTTGAAGGATTGGCTTTCCATTCTTTCTAACTCTCATATTGTCTCCGGAAATCTCGTCAATTACGGCAATTTCACCGTCTACTACCCCGAATTCAAATTTGACATCCACTAACTCCAGATCATAATTGCTACATTCTTCTTCAACTAATTTTGTAATCTTTTTTGTAAGGTTTGTAGCTTGGCTTATTTCATCCTTTGTCATTAATTTTAGCTGAATGAGTGTTTCCTCGTTTATAAGCGGATCCCCTCTTTCATCATCCTTTAATGTTATCTCCACAAGATAATCTAGAGGCTGGTCTTCTTTTACATATCTGCCATATCTTCTTACAAAACTCCCTGCTGCTTTTAAACGGCACACAAATTCCATACCGTCGCCAAACGTTTTTGCACACCTTACCAGCATCGTGTTTTCATCAAGATTCGCATCGATATAATGGGTGCGGATACCTGCTTTTTTCAAAAGCTCAAAAAAATGCTTGGATAGGCGAAGAGAGGCATTGCCCTTGCCTTCTATTTTTCCTATAACAGTATTGGCTCCAGGATCTACCACATCGTCTGTTCCAGTTACATCATCGCGAAACTTTAGGAGGATATTCCCATTGCCTGCGTCGAAAACTGTTTTCGTTTTCCCTTCTTTAATTTTTTCCACCCTAAAAACCTCCGTTAATTTAAAATTTGAACGAGTAATCTGATACAGATATTTTACCATATACTTTCAATAAAATACATACAAATCACGAAAAATATTTAAAAATATATTAAGATCATTCGTGTTTTATCCTAAGATTTGCTAGAAGTTACCATATAGACTCCAATGAATACAAGAATACCGCCGATAAGTGTATAAATATTCCATTCTTCTTTTAGAAGTAAAATGCCAATTATCACGGCTATCATCGGATTTATATAGTTAAACACTGCGGTTTTTGAAGCTCCGATAATTTTTATCCCTTTGTACCACATATAATAGGAATATACGGAACAAAATACCGCAAGATATATTATCGCAGCCCAAGTAGTATAAGAAGCCGACTTTACGGAGCTAATGAAGGAGGGGGTAAATACTATCGGCAGTACCGTTATCGCTGCATATATATTTATATATGCCATTACAACAAATGGATCATATTTGTCAACTAAGTTTTTTCCTAAAACTGTAAAAAGAGCCCAGATCAATGAATTTGAAAGCAGTAATAAGTCGCCTAAAATAGTACTTCTACTAATAGACATCCCCCTGGCTGCGGTAAATACAAAAAATATGCCTAAGAACGCTATTATTGTACCCAAAATATCTAAGGGAGATATTTTTTCTTGATGAAAAATCATCGATGCCAAAAGAACTGTAAAAATCGGACTTGTCGCAATTAAAATTGAGGCGTTTACTGTCGTAGTCATATTAAGGCCGAAATACTGGATGAAAAAATACAGGGTTACTCCTAAAAATCCTAATATCCACAACCATTTTCTATCTTCTTTTTCTATAGTGTAATTTTTATGAAAAGTTTTTACCATAAATAAAAATATGGCTGAAGCAACCATAAACCTTAATACTGCAAGATGTACCGGAGATAAGTCGCGCAGGCCAATCTTAGATATGGCCCAGGAAGTGCCCCAGAAAAAAGCTACGCTGAGAAGATTTAAATATATATGGGTTTTAGAACTAGTCATTGTATGCACCCTCGGAGTATAAGTTATTTTGAAATATCATATCATATTTTTAAAAAGTTTGCTCTTTTCCTTTAAATTTTATGCGGTTGCATTTATTGTATTTACATTGATATAATAGATGCTGTAAGCAAATTGCGCCCATCGGGAAAAACGAAGCTCGGTAAATTAGTTTTGATGATTTTTGTATTTACAGGTATAAACGAGATAAAAATTTTAACAATACTCACAACTATTGTAGAAAGGGGTTGAAGAAATGGCAAAACTTGCAGATCTTTTTTCGCCGCGCGATATGACCGTAGGAGAGCCATGGAAGAGAATTTTGGAGTTTTCGATTCCTATGCTGATAGGAAACATTGCTCAGCAGCTTTATAATACTGTAGATTCAATAGTTATAGGAAGGTATGTAGGCGATAATGCCCTAGCTGCTGTAGGCAGCGCTATGCCGATTTACAATTTTTTGCTTGTGTTTTTTGTAGCAGTATCTACCGGAGCCGGTATAATGGTTTCTCAATATTTTGGTGCCAAGGATAGGGAAAAGCTTTCCCGTTCTATTGGTGTATGTTTGACGCTGACAGCGGTAACAGCCACAATGATCATGATAATAGGCCCTATTGTTGTGCGTCCGATGCTTTCATTTATCAACACTCCGCCTTCCATATTGGATTGGTGTGCAGACTATCTTTTAATACTGCTTGTTGGCAATTGGGGGTTTTCATACTTTAATATACTCTCCGGAATTTTGCGGGGACTTGGAGATTCGTTATCAGCTTTGGTGTTTTTGCTAATTTCCACTGTCCTTAATATTTTCTTGGATATCTATTTTGTTGCAGGACTTAATATGGGGGTGCCCGGTGTAGCCCTTGCTACTGTAATTGCACAGGTCATTTCGGCAATTTTATGTGCAATCAAGCTCAAAAATATGCATGAGGTTTTTGATCTTAATCTTGAAGTAATGAAGCCTCAAAAAGAATACGTAGCGCAGCTTCTAAGGCTGGGTTTACCCTCAGGGCTGACACAAGTTATCTTCTCTCTTGCAATGGTAACAGTTCAGTCTCTCACAAACATTTTCGGAGAAATGGTTATAGCCTGCAATGTAATTGTGATGCGCGTAGACGGATTTGCTATGATGCCCAATTTTACTTTTGGAATTGCAATGACTACTTTTACCGGTCAAAATGTAGGGGCAAAAAAACTCGAAAGAGTTGAAGAAGGCACTCGACAGGGACTTGCAATTGCCGTAGGAGTATCAATTGTTATTACTATAACTATTTTAACCTTTGGCAGATACCTGATGGAGATTTTTACTAATACAGCAGAATTGGTAGATTTAAGTATGCATATGATGCGAATTTTGGCAGTCGGTTATGTTGCAATGGCTGTGACCCAAGTTCTTTCCGGCGTAATGAGAGGGGCCGGGGATACCATGACTCCTATGTGGATTTCGCTTATCACTACTATTTTTCTTCGTGTACCTGTGGCTTATGGTATTGCATACCTTACCAGAAGTCCGGAGTATCCCAATGGTAGGCCTGAGTCCATATTCATTTCTCTTTTAGTTGCTTGGGTATCAGGTGCTATAATTACCTTTATTTTTTACAGGAAGGGTAATTGGAAGGAAAAAGCCCTTATAAACGAATTATGATAAACTTTTTAAAAGGCTGTTTACATGGTTTCTATAGCAGTTTGCTTATTTTTTTCTTTGGCTGTAAACATACACGTAGTTCTGTCTAAGATTCCTTGAGCATGGGCAAAGGCCATTCCATAGTTTGTAATCGGGATGCCTTGCTCTGTTGCTCTTATTATTCTTGTTATCATCTGTTTTCGATTGAGCATGCAGGCGCCACAGTGAAGTATTAGAGAATATGGTGTAAGGTCCTCTGGAAAATCTTGGCCAATCTTTATCTCTATATCTAGTTTGCCGCCGGCTTTTGATTCAAGAAGTGCAGGCAGTTTTTGTCTGCCTATATCATTTTTTAGAGGATGATGGGTGCATGCTTCCTCAATTAAAACTTTGTCGCCGGGCTTTAGCTCATCAATAGCTTTAGCACCCATTGCCATAACTCCTACTTCACCCTTATATCTAGACATAATAATAGAAAACGAAGTAAGCGGAACATCTTCAGGAACTATTTTGCTTACTATGTTGAAAACCTGCGAATCTGTTATCACTAAATCAGGCTTTCTTTTAAGTGATGCAAGCAATTCTCTAAGTTCTGTTTCCTTTACGGCAAGCGCCATACAATTATTATCTAATATGTCTCTTATTGTTTGTACCTGCGGAAGAATCAGTCTGTTTTTAGGTGCTTGAATGTCTTGAGGCATAACTAATATTACAATGGATTTTGGAGTTAATATATCGCCCAGCAATGTGGAAAGTTCAAAGTCAAAAGGAGCATTTTCTTGAATCATTTCTTTTAATTTACCTATATTTATTCTTTTATCAGCGCTTACCTTTATGAAAGGGAAATCAAAATTTTTTTCAAGCTCTGTAATATCGATATCTCGTTCATCGATTTTATTTACTACACCAATAATGGGGACATTCCTCTTTATAAGTTCATTGCACCACTTTTTTTCCAGGTCAAAATCCGAATATTCCGCAGAAAATACCATAAGAGCTATATCTGTTTTATCCATAACCTGTAATGTTTTCTTTATTCTAAGCTCGCCTAAACTTCCCGTATCATCTAACCCTGCAGTATCAATGAATACCACGGGTCCTATCGGCAAAAGCTCCATTGCCTTATAAACAGGGTCTGTAGTTGTCCCTGGAAAATCTGAAACCAATGCCGTTTCCTGGCCTGTTATAGCATTTATCAGGCTCGATTTACCGGCGTTTCTCCTACCAAAAAGCCCTATATGCAATCTGTTGCCTCTTGGTGTATCATTCATAAAAATCACTGCCCTTCAAGAAATTTTATAGAATCTCCCCGGTCTTGTGCAACCTGTTTACCCAAACTTAAAATTAATTCTTCCATCCTCAACCTTTCTTGCTTAATACTGTTTTCGTTTCCTAAATTTTTCGGATATATTTCATAAAGTCTGCGATATTTGTAGGGCTCAACTTTCAGCATTACAACATTTGCTCCGGAGTCAAACGCCTTCTTGCCGTCTTCTGTATTTAGTGTCCAAAGAGCTGTTGTTGCCGGCAAATGCACTTTTTTCAAAATAAGTCTCGTTATAGCTACAGCTTTTATTGTCATTTCATTGCTTCCAGCCTCTGCGCTTTTAAGCTCAGTATGGGGATGAGGAATAAAAGGCCCTATACCGGCCATGTCTACATCTAATCTATTTAAAAACAGGATATCTTCTGCAATATCTCCTAAAGTCTGTCCTGGCAATCCAACCATAAATCCGTCTCCTACTTGATATCCTAATTCTTTTAAATTATTTAGGCACCTTATTCTGTTTTCAAGATTTGAATGGGTATGAAGTTTATTATATAAGTTTTCATTTATAGTTTCATGCTTTAGCAAGAACCTGTCGGCACCATCTTTTCTCCATTGTTTGTAGTCTTCATAATCCCTTTCTCCGACACTAAGTGTTATTGCAATATCACCAATTGACTTTATTCCTTTAATTATTTCAGAGATTTTTTCTCGCGTATACCATAAATCTTCTCCTGATTGAAGCACTAATGTTCGATAACCTGCATCATAAGCTTCCTTTGCGGTTTCTACTATTTCTTTAGGTTCCATTCTATAGCGCTTTAACTTTTTATTTGCGGCATTAAGACCGCAGTATGCGCAGCTGCATCTACAATAATTTGAAAATTCTATTATGCCCCTTATGTGAATAATATTATCATGGTACTTTTTAGTAATTGCTTGAGCTGCCGAAAAAAGATATGAATTATAAGGTTCATAAGTACAAAGTAATGCTTCTACTTCCTCTTTAGTCGGAGTATATCCCTGGCAAATGTCATCTATAAGATTATATATATTCATTAATTGCCCCCTCTGAGCAAAAGACCTTCGGCTTAAGCCGAAGGTCTTCATATGTTCTACATTTCACAATTTAGGATAAACAAACTTATTCTTTGTGAAATATTTAATATGGTCCTTCGCCTTTTTGCTCAGAAATTCCTTGCAGTCAGGCCCTTTTAGACTTTTTTGTCATCTTCTGCATCAGTTAATCTCTAACGCATAAGATTTACAGTCTAATTATACATATCAAATAAACATGTTGTCAATGAGCAAGCTTTGAGAAAAATAAAAAAGAAGGACTCTGTCCTTCTCTTGTTCAGTTACAAATAAGTTTGCTCACGTAGTGACAAAGTTTGCTCGTCTGGTAAGCGAGTGGTTGCAATGCTTCTCGCCCATAAGTTACTTTGAGAGACAAAGTTTGCTCGCTGGTTTTATTACCTTAAAAAATATAAAAAAAGATATAAAAAATGAGAAAATGACAAGCGAGTTTGCTCGTGAGCAGTGAAGAATGACAAAGTTTGCTCGTGGAAAAATTGGAACAATTATATGAGATGTAAGTGCGATATGCATAGGGGAGGTATTTACTTATATTTTTATATATATTGATTTTACTGGGCTACGGGGGATTATTGGTTGTTGGATTTCGGGAATGTTTGTGGCGGGGGGATCTCTTTTTGCACAAATAAAATGCGCCAGGCTGGTTTCCCAGTCTGACGCTCTGTATCTTTCGTGAACAAACTTTGTAATTTTGAACCGACTCTTTTGTAAGTCGACACAATCATATTATTTGTAAATCTCTCCAAATGCTCATTTTATATCTTTCATAAAATAATACCGATCTTTGAATTAAAATCTACCAGATTATAAGGTTTATTCTTCAGCAACAATACTTTCAATAGTTAATGCATACATAAGGAATGAGTACATAAATTCATGAAAGATTTCTTCATAGTAAGTCTCATTATTTAATTTATCCTTATCTATCTTATATACACAACACCAATCATTATCATCATATGAGATCACTTCTAAGTCTAATCTTTCAATAAGTTCCTCTCTGCGTTTGTGTTTTCTAGCCTTATCATTACCTAATCCGTTATTGAGTCTAGATATAGCACCCTCACCTGCCAACTTACTTATATTCTTAATGATATAGATATTCTCCTCATCTTCAACTGCTTGTGACAACTCAATTTGACAGAAATAATCGCTACCAAATTTGATTGGATTAGTTCCCAGAACTAAATGTGAATTTGGGATTCTTCTTTCTCTAGAACCCCATTCTCCTAGATTGAAAAACAACTCATACTCGCGTTCTTTTATCTTTAATACAGATGTGCTTTCTTCAAACATAAAATATACCTTTTCCATATCTATAAAATCTTCATCTTTAATAGGTATAGAAACTGAATCTATAACAAGGTCTAAATCTAAGTTTTGGCTTGTAATTTCTATATTACCAATTAATCCAGTGTTTATTAGGATCTCTTTAATTGTATTACAATTGTTTACTGTTATTAATTCGTATCCCACGTTCCTTTCCCCTTTCATTTATAAGATAAATATGTTTATTCAGATTAAAAATTTGCTTCAAAATAATATTAATAATAACATTTATAAAAAGAAATTCTCCAAACTCTCATCAATCTCTTCCTGAGTCAATCCAATATATCTTCTTGTTACATTTTGAGAACTATGATTAAATATCTGCATCAATTTCACTATATCCTTTGTTTCCTGATAATAAAAATATCCAAAACTCTTTCTAAAGGAATGTATACCAAAGTTTTCTATTCCTAATTCCTCTGCTACATTTTTAATATATCTATAGGCTTGTACCCTTGTTATATGAGATCTTACTCCATCTCTATTTCTTTGCCTACTTGGGAAAAGATATTCGTGATTTTCCATACCAGAAGTATATTTATCTAACTCACTTCGTAATTGAGGGTTAATAGGAAATACTTTAATTTTATTTGTTTTCTCTTCTCTTAAGGTTATATGGCTTTTATTTCTTACATCTTCTACTTTTAAAGGAATTATATCTCCAATTCTTAATCCAGTATTTAATCCAATAATACATAAGATATAATATTTGTAATTTCTTTTTAGGAGTTCCATTTTAAGTTCCGCAATTTTTTGTCTATCTTTTATTGGCTGAACTAATGCCACAACATCATCTCCTCTGGAAGTATTTTCTAATCTCATTATATCACTCTCACAAGCATATTTCAGCCCATTAAATTACACTCAAATGATTCAATTATAACAAAAGTGCTATAACCCTCTTGTATTCAAGGTTCATAGCACTTCAGTGACAGTAACATAATGTAATTGTGTTACACTCGAATAGAAAATTATTTAAATACAAAAGTCAGGATTATCACCTGACTCTTATAAATTTTATCAAATGGAAGGGTATCTACTTCTTAGTAAACAACTTCAGGTTGAATATGAAATTCTTTTTCATTACCTTGAACTTTTAAATAACTTGGCCAAACATAAAACTTCCAGTGTTTACCTTCTCTTGGGTTCTCAAGTATCATCTCTGGTTCCATTAACCTTCTAAGATCTTTAAAGTTAATATAATATACTTTTCCTCCTTCTAACCGAACTGCAAGTATCGAAATGTCTGAATCATCTAGAAGTTCGACTTGTTTAGTTGTGAGATCAAACCAGCCTTTACCTTGAGAATGCAACTTTGAAGATGGAGTACAAAGAACTAATTTCTTGTTATTGCTCACTCCTTCAAACATAATTCGTTTACCTTTAATGGTTGTTAGCGAGCAATTATAATTTTCTCTGATTGTTTTGAGCACAATTTGCAAATTTGGAATCGACATCCTTTCTCCCCCTTATAAATGATATTTTCTTTATAATACCATATTATGGTGTAATCTGTTTTAGCAATTCTATGGCTAACAACTGCTGCTAATCAATAGCGATAAAACTGTGTTAACTACATTGAAACTTCTATCATTAACAGATGTTTTATTACTAAATAACACTCCATAAATTATGTCTTCAAATAATATTGCAATTTCCTCTTAAACTATGTTGATATTTTGTATTAATCATCTCTTGATCCTCGGGTAAAAGCGGACAACGGCAGCATAATTTATATTATGTTGAAAAATTTTTTAACCCAGTCTCTTTGCAGGCTAAGCATAACAAAATATAGATTGTGTTAATACAGGATAGCAGTTGTAATACAAAGAGGAGCCTAGGCTTATCGCCCGACTCCTCTACATTGTGCTTTGTAACCGTTTCTTTACTCTGCAATAGTTTCTGCCTCATCAATTTCTTCTAAATCACATAATTTCTCATACAGAGTTTTTAGTTCAGCAAATTTTTTATCCTCCAATAGTTCCAGATTACCTGATTTTAAAACTTCCTGTAACGCCTCTTCTTTACTTACTATATAGGCATAGTCTTTTGAGCCTTGCATTTGAGAACCTATAATAATAACAAACCTGCCGTCCTTTAACTTAGTAATGCCTTTATGCTTACCTAATCCTCCATTACCCCGGTTGCGTCCATCCCAGTAATCTAATTTTTCATTATATTTTACTCTGGCAACAATCTTATTGCAAAATTCACTTTCATAAACATTAACCCTTCTCATTAAAACATCTCTCCTTTCTAAATAAACAAAAAACTAACACGGCAAAACCCTATTTTCCGGGCAAATTTGCTATGTTAGTTTACTTTGATTTAAGATTATTTTATTATCACTTATAATGATATTTCAAACTACTCATTCTGTCAAATTTTTAGGTTATAATATATTGAATAGTTTTCCTACACCTTATATTCTCCGCTATTTATCAAATAATCTATCACCTCCTTGTAATCCTCATCATATTCACTTTTTTCATGGTCATGGCCATACTCTTTTCTAATCTCCAATAAAGCATTTTTAATTTCATCTTCTTCATATAACTCCCTAACTTCAATAAATTTAAAAAGCCTGTGTTCATCAGGATTATCCCTATGCCTATAGGCTAAATAATAATATTTTTTTGTTGGTATTATTGATATAAAATGTCCATTAAACCCAAAACCATGAACACATTTATAAGTATCCAATAGTGCTTTGGATATTTCTAAAGCATCTAAATCCTTAATTTCATGCATAATATTCCCTCCAGTTCTCTATTTTTTAAATGTGTACAGTGTACCATCACTTTCTTATAACTTCTAGACTTGATATCCATTTATTGCATGGAAGTATAATATTTTTATCCTTTTATTTTACATCTGCAACAAAAATAAAAAGCCAAAGACTGAATCTTGTCTTTGACTTTAATCTTGCAGAAATTATATTTAACTCCATTTATATAGGGCTTTGGCAGAAGGATCATTAAACCCAATATCACCAGTCGACCTAATATAAGTTTTTTATGTCCCATAAATAACCTCTTAATTCAAAACCTTAATAATTTTGCAACCTATAAACTTCAATATAAAATATCAAAATGAAACTCCTTTTACATAATTAAAAAGAGTAGTCCTCAAAATCTGAGCAACTACTCTATCTATTTAATCAGCCTAATTAGCCTAAAATTTTATTAAAAACTTTTTCTATGCAATCCTCGTCTTCTAAGAACAATACATTCCTTTTCTCATATTCCATTTTGTTGTTTACTCCATACTTAACTTTAACATCAGAAAAACTTGTACCCGACATTATAAATGAGTTTAAAACGATATCCACAGAATTGTCAGTCTTTTGCAGTTGTTTTTCTAATTCTTTGATTGTCTCAAAAAACATTATTTTTTCATTGTTGATATTTTTATCAAGCATCATAATTCCCTTTGGATCAATGAAATTAATATATTGTTTCTTATCGTTTGCAACCCATAATATAAAATCAGGATAAAAGTTCCCTGCTTCAAAAAATCCTATTCCTACCTTAGCCTTGTTGCGGAGTAAGTATAATTTATAGTCAGAAAACAAAGATGGGTTATTATTTACATATTCCCTTAATAAATCAATAAATCTTTTTTCATCTTTATTTAATCCAACAGGCCTAACCTCTATTTTAAATCCATCTTTTATACTGACAAGTGGTACATATAAATGATTATAATAGTCAAATGCGGTAAACTCAAATTTTGATTGTGGGATTAATTCCTGGTCCCCCTTCAGCATTCCTGATAAATTATGTATAAACCTTTCAAAACTATCAAAGTCCTCCTTTGAACGGTCATATAGAGTAATTAGATATTCTTTAACCAGATTGTTCTTAATATTATTCTCATTTATTGTTTCATATTTTAGGTATGGTTGTTCCCAAGCCTTTTTGTGATACTTATAAAATGTATCTATATACTTTTTTAATAAAGACATACAGATGTCTTCAATAACTACAATCTTATCAAAACTGTCTAGTTTTAATTCGTTTTCAGGTATATATAAAACATACCAATCTTTGTTGCAAAGTATCTTAATACATTCATCTTTACTTATAATAATATTATAATACCCTTTTTCACTTTTATACCTTTGTAACTCGGCTAATACTTCACTCATATCAATAAATGATAAAATATTCTCATATAGATAATCATTATGTTTATCGGTAGCAATTTCATTATTATTATTAGATGTTAACGCCTGTACTTTCGAATATACATCATGTTTAATTTTATTTTTGACTATATAATTATAAAAATCTCCGGTTGGTTCAGTTATAAGCAGCCTTTTAGATTTCTTCTTAAAATTTATATTGTGAGGCAAGGTGATTACCTTTAGATTACTCTTCTTTGCCCTTTCAAGCCTCTCTTTATACACAGTAGGCAGTTTATACTCCCTAGATACTTTATCAACAGGTACTTCTTCATATTCGAGGAACTGTTTGAAACTTTTCATGTAATCCGCCCTAACTCCAAATATAGTTAACGTTTCAAGTTTATTAATATATCTAGGTGGCTCCTTCTCTTTCCTAAAGGCTTCACTTCTCTTTAATAAGTTCTTATATCCTTTAAGTCTTACTCCTCGACCAAAAAGTTGTATTGCCAGAGAACCTTCTTCACGAGCAAAATTAAAAAATACCATAGTCGAAACACGGTAACTGTTCCAACCTTCAGTGAATTTCCTTGAACCAACAAGTATATTTATCTTTGATGATTCATCATTTATATTTCTAAATAGACTTTCTGTAATAAATTCATTTGAACTAGTTACCATTCCTACCAATTCGCAATTTTTAATTAATTGATTACTTTCGCCAACATTAATAACGCCAAAATATTCATTTTGATCACCTATTTTTAACCCAATCTCTCCGTTTACCTGTTTTAAATCTTCAATGTATAATCTCCCCGAAGCATCTGAGTTAAATATTAAATTAAGTATATCTTTATAAAGTGCATCTACATCTCCTTTGAATACATCTTGTAAAAATGTAAAGTCATTATAGAATAAATCTCTATTTCCTTGCATTAATCCAGTATCACCATTTAAGACTAATCTAATGTTTTCAATGCTTTTCTTGTAATTACTTGTAAATTCATCAATAAAAACTAATATTTTTTGGACATCAGATAAAACTTCCTCTTCTCCTTTTGTTAAATTACTTCTTTTATTAACGCTATTACCAACACATACCAATAAAGGTTTTTCTAGATTATATGGCTCATATTCTTTCGAGTATACATTAAAAAGTTTCAATTGTTGGTAATAAGTAAGTAAACAGCCTATTAGATAAAGTGTATTTTTATTTTCGTTCTCATCTTCCTCCAGATTATATATTCTATATTCTTTTCCATACATATCGTTGTAGAAATACTTATATGAATAATCGAAAATAATTGATTTTCCATATATATCGACTATACTCTCTTCATCTTTCTTAATTTTTTCTCCTTTTAATGCCTGTTTAAAAGTTGCAGAATACTCAAAAACAAATCCCTCTTCTGATAGCCGATTTCTATAAT
Organism: Tepidanaerobacter syntrophicus; assembly: GCF_001485475.2. NCBI lineage: Bacteria > Bacillati > Bacillota > Clostridia > Thermosediminibacterales > Tepidanaerobacteraceae > Tepidanaerobacter > Tepidanaerobacter syntrophicus. The sequence goes on from NZ_DF977000.1 coordinate 23,762, forward strand.
CAAGCCAAACCTCTCCACCAAGACCTTTATGACCTTCATCTACAAATAAAACATTATTTTTCAAAAAAGAATCTACTGATACAGTTTTAATCTTTCCTTCTTCCTTTAATTTATTAATATCTATAATGATAACAGCATCTTCATTGTACAATAAATCATTATGAAATAACTCATAAGGGATATTCGATAATTCCATTTCTTCCATATGCTGATTAGATAAACCTTCATTTGGAGTAAGCACAATATACCGATTAATTTCAAAATCAGGGTTAATCTTTTTGGCTTTCTTATAATAATGCTGAAATTGCAAAATATTAATGTGCATTATATATGTTTTTCCGCTTCCTGTAGCACACATATACGCAAGCCTGCTAAGATTTTCCTTTGTATACTCTTTAATCGGTTGCTGTGGATTCTTCTCATTATATTCGTTTACAAATTGGTTTAATTCATCCAAAAAATTCTCAGTATCAAAAAAATACTTATCTAAAAAGATTTCAGTAAAAAGTAATGCAATATATTGGTAATATTTAAGTTTGATGCCTCCTCTTTTCTCACCAATTCGTTTGACATGTCTATATAAATTCTGATCATATTCAAGTAATTTATCCTTGGATATATTGCTGTATTTTGCAAATTTAGGAGAAATATAGTAGTAATAGTATGAAATGTTATCTTCATCATATCCTTCTAAATCATCATCTTTAATTCCATTATCAATATTAGAAATACTATCTTCCCCGATAAGTAAGAGGAAATATTTGTTAAGAATTAATCTCTCATTTAAATCTTGATTCTTTACTGATTTCCTAGGCACTATACTTCCCTCCTTTATATATCCTTATAATCAAACATTTTATTTTTGAACACAGTTTCTATTAAGTTGACCTTCCAATTTTCACCATTTTTACGGTAATTTTCAAGATTGTTATCTCCGTTTACAAAATAAACATCATATTTTCTATTTTTATTTTTGTGAAAATGATTGAAAAAAGCATCTAGTGCTGCATTATCTTTAATGGCATCGCCTGTAATATTTCTCCAAATAACAAGAGCAGACTGCCCATTTGGTAATTTACCTTCAACAGTTTTAAAACAATATTCGCCATCCTCTTCACTTTCAAGTAATACAGCCCCATCATATGTATCAGGCTCTTTTTCATTATAAGGTATTGGACGAGTATTAAACCTTAAAATTCTACTTTGCGATACCACATCCAAACCTATTAAATAATTGAAAGTTTCAACAAGGTCTATCGTTTTATTTGTCATTACATTTCTTGTTGTGATTCGCATTTTATAATCAAATGGATTTGCAAAGTTGTCAAGATTTAACACACTATCTTTACTTTCCATATCGAACATATAGTAAACAAGATACTCCTCAAATAGATTTTTATTGCTATCAAATATGCTCTGTTGTTGCTCGTTACGTGTGAAATTAATATTATTAAGAGTATCTTCATAACTCTCCAAACGGATATATTTAACAATCTGGCTTATACCTGTATCTCTATTTGTAGGTGAACCATCTTTCCAGTCTTTTGAATAAATAACCTTTTTTATACGAGGTAAAGTAACTGTATTGAAATAATTGCCCATTTCAACAAGTATATATTTTCGATTACCGTTTTCTTTGTCTTCACGATTCAAATCAATAACAGCATGAGCAGTTGTTCCTGAGCCTGCAAAATAGTCCAATATAATAGAATTATTATTTGATACAGCATAAATGCAATCTTTTACTGTATAAACAGACTTAGGAAACTGGAAAAGGTCCTTAGGAAAATTCATAGATGTTAATACTTTAGTTCCATAATCTCCAGCATTATACAAAGGAGAATACCACATTGTCTTAAATTGCTCTGAATATTTAGGCATAAATATTTGTAAATTTGATTTCCTGGATTCTTCAATTACTAAATATTCAAAAATTTCATTTATACTTTGAAATGCATACCTCCATTTTCTTTCAATTAAATTATCATCAATAGGATAAATGGCTATAATTGGATTTTCTTCTGTTGCAGTAAAAATTTGTTTATCCTTATTGTTATTTACATACATTTCTACATTACCACTCTTTATTACTACATTCGGACTCTGTGGATGATAATCATCATCACACACATCTCCACAACCAATTATCTTACCATTCTGCACATATATCGGATAAAAGCAATTTGCAGCATCTGTTCTAAGAGACTCACTTCCCCAGTTTCTAAAGTTTGAGTATTCCCATTCATTTTCTGGCAACAACTTACTATTTAGTTTTTTCAACTTATTCGAAATAGAAAAGACCGCAAAATCATTAGAATAAGAAAAATGATCCCCTTGTGTACCTTTCTTGTTATGTTCAACCGCTACAGAAACCATGTCATTATTAGGATGAAGTTGTCTTAATAATTCTACTAGTCTCGTATGCTCATATTTATCTATAGCAACAATTGTTGAACCATCTTCAGTATTAAACTTTTTGCTAAGTGTCAATCTATTTTCCATAAGTGAAAGCCAAGTGGAATGTTTGAAGTTATTTTTGTACACAATTTCACTTGAAGGTGAATTATAAGGCGGATCAATATATACACATTGTACTTTCCCTTTATATTTTTCTTCTAATAACTTTAAAGCCTGAAAATTTTCACTATGTATTAATAATCCATTTGTTTTTTCATCCAAATTATCAATGCTTTCAATAAGTCTCTCCTTAAAATCTCTATCAAAATGTTTTGTATCAAGTACTAAGTTTCTATTTTGCTTTAAAAAATCCACAGTTAATGGAGTTGAAAATGAAATTTGTTGAACATCATCAATTGCAATTTGTTCATTGTTATTTTTAATTTCATCTATTTTATAGTATTCAATCCATTCATCTATTTGTTTTTGGTTAGCGACAATCTCAGAATAAAATTTCTCATCAATTAAATCTAGAGTAATACACCAATTAGTTTCCACAACAAATTTCTTTTTCAGCCATAATTTCTTTTGAAAATCTTCAATTTGCGCTAAAAAGTCAATAATGATTTCACCAACATTTTTGATTGCTCGTATTTTACATAAATAACTTTCTACTCGCTCTTCTTTTTCAGTTCCGATATCATCTAACTTCATTACCTCCGATTTAATATAAAAATCTAGTTCACGCTTTAAGAACTTTTTGAGGTCTTTATGAATAAAGTAATCAAACGTATTTTTAGCAACATAAGTTGTAAGATGTTTCTCTAGAAGAGTTCTATTTTTATCCTTTTCAGTTGGTGCTGGAATTAGTAGTGCATTTAAGTATTTACTATCTAATTTTGAAATTTCACTCTTGATTTTTTCATAAGCAGATTTTACAAGAGTATCTTGCTTAGCAGTATGTACTTTGAATTCAAAGTACATATTGATCTCATCATTACCTACTTCAAGGAAATTTTCATCTAACAAAACAAACCTGCGTTTTTCATCTTTGGCTTCCTTATTGTTATCTTGTTCCGTAGAAACTTCCACTAATCTAAAATTTACTGTTATCCCTTGAGAAACAAATGAGTAATTCTTAAAATACTCACTTGTCTTTATATAGTATTGATCATGATTTGCCCAGTATAGTTTAACTTCTTCCCCCTCATAAGGAATAGCATATACCCCTTCCTTATATCTTCTTTTAGATATAAAATCTCCTTCATCATAATATCGGCTAAAGAAGTCATAAAGTTTTGAATATACATCTGTTTCAATTTCTGCCAAACTTTTGCCACTTTCTAAGGATTTTTTTAATTCCATATACTCCTTTTTCTTCTCACTAGTTTCAGGTAATTCTTCAATAGATACTCCTAATTCATTACATGATTCCTCAATTTTTTTCATTTTTTTCCTAATTTCCGAGTTATCTTTTGCATAAGATGATAAGATCTCTTTAACTTTAATTGGTAAATCATTATCAATGAAATTTTCAATTTCATTCTTACGTAGTTTCATTATACGATAAATTCCGAAATCTAAATCTTCTTTATCCATTTCAAACATCTCTTTAAGCAAATCTGTAAATCTTTTTAATTTATCACTCATTCTCATGCCTCCTATATATTAATTTGAACTAATAATCTCCTATTTCATTATTAACTATTTGCAAAAATCATCCGTCATTCTTTGTCTTTTTGGTAATAGACTTATACCTTGCATCAACGGGCTTTTTTGCTCCTTTTGGGATCGCCCATACAATGCCTACTTTTATAGCCCCCTCAATTCTACCTTTGCTACATAATTTTTGTACACGTCTTTTACTAATCCCCCATAAGTTAGCCGCTTCTCGTGCAGACATATATTCCATAGAAATCCCTCACAGATGAAAGTTACTAATTTTATTATATTCCCAAGTGCGAACAAAGTCAATTTTATATGAACACTATTATTAAGTAGAGATTAAATAAATCTACTAAAATTCTCCAGAACACAATCTACCTAAAATGGACTATTATGTTTGTTTTTCATGTTATATTTTTATTATGATTAAATGAATACAATCTTCATATATTGTTATAGTTGAATTCCTGCGATTACTAGGAGATTAGATTTTTTATCTCTTTTATTCAATTTTTTTCTTCTTTTTCCTTATTAAATCTATTTTATTTGGTTTAGTGAGTTTTTTATGATGTAATCTTCTACTTGTTTTAGGAACACATCGAAAATTGAGCAAAAAAAATAACCGTTTTGCGTTTAAAAACAAAATGGTTATTTTTAAAAAAGTCTATTTTAACCGATTTATACTGATTTAGCCCTAAATAACCCTGTTGTAATTTTATATCATTTTCTTTCTATTACTTTTTATTTTATTCTTTTTATTTATTTTATTTATAACATAGTCATCCTCTATAGCGATTTTTTTCGGACAGAATTTAATAGTTAGGAAAATCAACTCCAATATGCTTCAGAAGATTAATAAATGTTAGTAATAGCCCTTAACAGTTTATGTCCATTAATAACCACTAACAATGGTTATTAACTATTATTAACTATTGTTAGCCGTTATTAACCATTATTAACCGTTATGAAACATGTTTATATAAACTTATTAAGGTTTAATAATGGATAACAACCAGTAATAATGGTTAATAATGATTATTATTGGTTAATATCTGTTAATAATTGTGAATGCACAATACTATTACTTATCTGTTTTTTCACCTTCTAATGCTACTTTTATCAATCTAATTAATGATATTGCTGCCAAACCAAAAATAATTAAAGATTTATTTCCTAACATATTATAAAGTTGTATGGAAGCACTTACTATAAGGAAGATTGAAATAATAAACGTTATTATTAAAACCTTGAACTAATATCACCTCCTACAATCACACATGTTCTTGTTGATGTCGCTATTTTTACGATATGAACGCTTGTTTTGTCTTACATGCCTGATATGCCATAATCCTACTATCCTTTTTTAATTCAATACTAAAAGTCTTCTCCAGTGTATAAATTAAACCATAGAATTCTCCAATATTTTAAATGGCTTGGTATAGTTTGTCCATTGGGGAATATTAGTATTTTATCCTTTTCTAAAAACCATTTTTCTATTTTTCTCATCCCTTTTTTTGCTCCATTATATCATGGGCCTAATTGCTATTTCCGCTCCTAAAATAGAAAAAACCGGCCTGTCAATGGCCAGTTTTTAGATACTGTCAAATATTTGGAAGACCTCATCAGGAATTTGGCTTCCTTCTGTAAAATCGCAATGCTTATCTGCTGTAAGTTTCATCTCTTTGATAACTTCTCTAAGTGCCCTTTTAATCCTTTTTAGTTCCCTCTCCTCTTGGGTGACACCTTCATAGGCTAATACGGCTTTGATAATATAGGCAGTTTTCTGTCTTTTTGACCTGATAATATTGTAAGCAATCCGATCATTTTCTCTTTGTAGGTTGAAAGATAGGTTCAATCTTTTAATTTCATCCAAGAATATCACCTGTCCCTACTAACTGCCTGTTTTGCCAGAAGTTCAAAGCCTTTTACATTTGCAAAACTATCTAAAACTTCTACATATCCTATTTTAGGACTATTTTCAATGTGTTTTTGCAAAAGCAATGAACCTCCTCCAACAAATATTGTCGGATTTATTTTCATCTCAAAGCCGTACTCTTTCAATCTATCCAACAGTTCTTCAACGTATATTTGTGTTTTGTCTTCAATTAATGCCTTAATATTTTCATTTTGAAAAAATGAGATGTTTTCTCCTAGAATTGTATCCTCAATCTGCTCCTCATGAATTTCTATCCCTAAAGACAGGATTTCCTGTTTTATGGAGTTTAATAGAGTTACAATCCCAGTAGTTAAACTTATGCAAGATTTAATGTTTAAAAGCCCTTTTTCAACAGTGAAAACATCAATGGTATATCCGCCAATATCTACAACATTAAGTCTTGATACATCCTTATAGTGAGTAAAATGAGGCATTATCGCTGCATAGCCCTGAGGATAAACATATGCATCTTTAATTGACACTTCATATTGCTTCCCTCCATAGGTAAATGATATATTATCTCTTATAAAATACTCTCTAAATTTATCCTTTTGTTTTCCATAATACATAATAGGCAAGCCACATGCTAAAATGATCTCTCCCTTATTAACCCCTTGATACTTCTTCTCTAGTACTTCTGCAATGGCAGGCAATGATAGAATAAAGAAGTTGTCGTTTACAGTCTTATCAACCATTACAGGAAATCTTTCACCTGAGATAGAGTAATACTTGCCTTCAAATACCAATAGTCTTTCTTTTGTAATAGGTATGGTGCTTGAAACAGTAAAGCCCGAATTATACTGATTAACAATGCTTTTTATTGCCTTGTTTCCGTGGTCTATTCCTATAATATAACCCATAGATTTTCCCTCCTATTTTTGATAAATGGTTCCCCACAAGAACTATCAATAATATTTAGTTCCTGTGGGGTTCTTAATAATGAGATGTCACCTCCTCAAGTAATTACAATGTATTTGCATCCTCCTTTCTTCGAAAAATAAAAGGAAAAATGAATTACAGGCTTAGAACACCTGCAACATTTTTCCCTAACTGTCTAGAGTAAATAAAATTTGTCATGCTATATTTCAACAAACGATATTGGATTCCTTGTTTTTGCATTAATTTTTATCTGGTTTCACTTTCCCAAAAAAGTAAAAACCCCTGCGTTGTTTTCCGGTTTATCTGCCAAAGGCATCACTACAAAAACAATCTGCAGGGGTTCAGTATCTATATTAACTTCGAAGGAGAGTGTTGCTCATATTATAGCATGCATGAACGGTAAATGGAGCCCTATATATTTACATATAATGGTTGATATCCTCCATTGTCTGTGCTAGGATGATGTACACTAAAAAATAAAGGAGGTATGTTTTTGGCATTTCCATTAAATTTAGAGGATTTGCAAAATGCTATACTCAATAGCAACCTAACTGAAAAAGATTATGATTCACATGATTTCTTCATCCTAAAAACTTGCATTATCTTATTATCATCTATGCAGGATTTGATAAATCAGATAGAAATGGGTGAAGGCTTCTCTGTTCATTGTGAAAAAGAGTGGTCACAATTTATCAAGCATTATAACAAGACTTATACAAGGGCGAAAAAAATCTTCCATCGATATTTAAAACGATTAAAAATCGATTATTGGGAACAAGAAGAACTGGTTCGCAATATATTATGGGTTACAAAACTTATTAATTCTGGTTTTTATGAAACTGATGAAGAAGACGTATATTTTCATGCCGTTATTCTAAGTGGTAAATTCTTCACTTCAGTTTTTTACTATAATTATCTCATTAATGAGGCCTGTGACAGAAAGATTAATTCACCTGAAAGCCTTTTTAACACTAGAAAAAATCTGTCTTCCATCAAAGACGAAAGGCTATGGATTGAAGAAACCTACAATCAGTTGAAAGACAAGGAAATTGATGAAGTTCCTGAAGAAACAAAAGAAATGTTGTTTGCTCTTTGGGATCGAACCTTCGATTTTGTACAAGAACTAATAAAATGTTTTAGTAAAACTGAAGCCTTGAATAATTAATATAGTCCCCTGATACCTTGGGGACTATATTAATCCCAAATAGTTAAACTATATCCTGATAAATTTTTTTACCTCTCTTTGTGTTAGTGAAATGAACTCTGCTCCAGGGACGGGATAATTACTTAAGACCAGAACTTTACAATGTTCCGTTATAGCCCTAGCCCTTCCTACAGTTTGAACAAGTTCAGACTCTATCATATAAAATTGGATTTCCCGTAATAAATCATTGCTGCTGTAAGTATTGAAGTAAAAGTTGTAGTTTCCCCTTGAAACAGGCTGATACATTACCTTGCTTTCATTTAGCCTTACATCAAGGCCTAAAACACTTGCAAATAGCAGATAACTATAGGGGTTAATATGGGGAGTTCCTATTACAGTGATATTTTGACCTTTTAGATTATCACGCCCCGCACTATTCCAAAATGACATACTTGGTTCACTTATATCATTAAAATAGCCCCTATAAGTGATAACCTTACTATTGGGGTTATATCTATTTATTAAAGCATTTGCAATATCCATCATTTCTTTATTATTTCTATGAATGGATAATTTACTAAAGGCTCTTATAGGAACTTGCCAAATCTCTCCTATGTGTTCCACATCCCCAATATCATAAAATTTCATATTTTGACCGAAAACCATTTTATAAATCTTTTCATTGGCAGTTGCACTAAAAATAATTACCTTTTTATCAGGCAAATCTCTTTTGTTTATAAAAAGTACCTGCTCATTACCATTTCGCCCAGTCACTTTGACAAAATGACTTGAATTTAAAAATCCTAGCACATTTGTCGTTATTAGGTCATTTTTTACAACTAATTTTTCAACTTCTTTTGCACAAAGCATAAAATAGTTTGGTGTCTTTAGTACCATTCCTTCAGGTGTTTCGGTAATTAACTTAAACATAAAATCGGTTAACTTCTTTAAAGGCGAAAATTCCGGATCTAAATACACCAGTTGGCTAAGTATAGCCATGTCTTGTATTGACATAGATGAAATTGGGAACATTCCATTTAGAACAATATCTTCATCTATTATTAGAGTATCATTGAAGTCCTTTTCAAAAAATATTCTTTGGTGAGTAGTTAAGATAGTTTGGTTCTCAGATTTTTTTACTCGCCTCAAGTCCTTAATATATTGTGCTATGACTTCATTTTCCTTTGCTAATTGTCTTAAATACATATTTGCTCCTTTAAAAGAGCCTGTATCATAGAGCCTATCTAACTTATTGCGTTTTTCAGGTTCAATATCAGGAAGTTGTGGTACAACATAATGGTGTACTCCTGCTTTTGTCAATCTCTCGCTTACCTCGTCCTTTAATTTATGTGTAGGCACTGCTATCGTCAATTTATTATCTATACAAGCATTTATGTATTCTTCAGTTTTCCCTAACCCTGCCGGTGCCTTTATAACATAAATCCCCTTTTGTGGAGAGGCAATTATTTTACTAACAATATTAGATAATTCTTTTCTTGCCTCTTCTATACTTTTAGTTTTTCTTTTACCAACTACTTGAATTCTTCCCTTGAATAATTTTCCTTGTTCTATCATATTAATTCCATGTTTACAGTCTTTAATAAATGGACAATAACTTTCGCACCTAGAAGGAGCATATTTACCCTTAAGAATTTGATTCTTCATAACCAACCAACTATAGTTTTTCACTTTATATTCTTCACGGCTGTTTAGAATCTTATCTACTTTCGTTACTCCACCTTTTATTTTCAAAAGGTTGGACATGAGACCAAACATTTCATTGTGGTGTAACCAATACTCGCCATCTATTGCTTCCCGGTATAATTGACAATTTTTATATAGGTTTTCAAAGGGGTAATCCTTTATAAGATATGTCTCAGTATTTTCCTTCTTAATATCAAAACGGGGGGCAAAGTCATTTTCCTTTTCAAAAAAACAATCCTGCGTATTATTGTAACAGAAATAGATTACATACCCCATATGACTAAAAAGTGTACTATTATATATATTATTAATAAAGGACTTACACTTTTTAGTCATTGATACATAAACATTGCTACTATTAACTTCAGGCATATCTTTTTCATCATGAAACGTAAAAAACTTTGGATAACCATTCTCCATGTCAATTCCAATATCTCTGCAAAAATTATACATGTTTCTCGATGCATTAGTACTATTTCTAATTACTGAACATGCAGCAAATATAAGATTCGGTATTGATTCTACATATGAAAAGTTTTCATAAATAACTTCCCTGCCACCGTATATTATTCTCGAAGGATCCCTTGTTTCTGTTTTAGCCTGTGGAAAAACTTCCAACAGTGATCTAATTACTAGGTTGCGAACCCTGATATCCTGAATCACCTCATCCATAACGAAAACCATTTTAAACCCACTATCTGAATTAAAGGGCGTGTATATAAATGAAGGGAATAGATTAACCCTTTCACAAGTATCTAACACATTTTCCAGCGAATCATTTTCAATATCAACAACAAATATTTGTTGACTTATCCAGTTCTTAATACTTCTCTGCCCATTTTTAAAAACAGATGGTGAATAAGTTTTGCCATTTGGTATTATTATGCTTTTAGCAAAATCCTTTACAGAAATTTCTTTGACATGACATCCAATTCGTGCTGCTATTTTTGCAATCTCTTCTTCTGTCGGCTTCTTACTAAACTTTTGAGTATCTAAACATAATTTAATCATCATTTTCATGCCTCCTTTGTTATTAAACAAAGGGGCATGCTGTATTTTAGTGTTTTGGTATGTATTTTAAATGTGCTTTATTAAGATACTTTCTTTATGTTATATTAAGTCTTTTTATTAGTTTTATTGTTGCCCCTGATTTGATTTATTCATATGGTTCAAATCCCTGAGTTTCATATTCATAAGGATTGCTATGTTTACGTCTTCTCATCTTTCTTAGTGGAATAATTTCTCCAGTATATGGGTTATAAACTCCCATTTCTTCTCCTGTATACGGATTTATGTCGATAAAATCATCATCAAAGTAGGACTCTATATATGGAACTTCACACCTGTATTTTTCTGTCACTAAGGTCACCTCCCTTCTTACATTAGGAGGGTTTATTGCAATAATAACTACTATTTTTCCTCCTTTGCTTTTGAATAAAAGTCTTACATTTGTATAATGATAATGCTTTTGTCCCTTTTTTCTCTATAAATAATTAACTTAAGTTTCAATATTACTGATTGTTTTTTCCTCTGAGATTATATTGGAAGTTAGATTTTGAATATACATAATATACTCACAATATATAGAGTCAATAATTTCCATTTGATTTGATATTTTATCATATCTTTTTTTGAGAATAAGAAACTTTTTATCTTTTTTATCACTAATAACTTTTGCACAATTTTCTATATCTTGCATTCTTCTCATTATATAGAGAAGTAAATCATCAACACTTATCTTATCACGCATTCTATTACCTCCTTAAGAAATATTAGTTTCTTTTTTCATAGACAATATTTCCTCTAGAATTCATTAATATTTTTATTTTCATACTAGGTCACACCTCCTTTTAGAAAATAAAAACAGAGCAAAATGCCAGTGCTGCAAAAACACTGAATTAATTTTGCTCTGTTAGAATTCTATGATTATTAATTATTTAATTTTCTGTACCTAATCGATAAATAAATAATATATACTTTATGTATTAGATATATTACCACAATTTCTTTATAAATAGCATTACAGTTTATTTACATATCTTGTAAAGTTATTTATCAACCTATTGATAAAAGTTTTATTATCACATAGTAAATCTGTAGTATATTACGCTTAGATAATAACTTAACATTTTTTATTTGTCAAATGTTCATATCGATATTTTTCAATATATATGTCCAATTATTCTATTACTGATTTAATTGCTTTGTAACATTCAACCGCTTTATAAAATCGTAAACAGTAGTATGGCTTGTCCCCATTAATTTTGCAACCGTTGGCACGCTGTTATACTTTAATAGCCGTATTAATTCCTCTCTCCAATAATCCCCGAAATCCACAATCCTAGAATACCTGTATCTATCTTCTATACTCTTATCTGGACCACGTCGCAAATAAGAAAAACCACATTCTGGACAGGTAAAATATCCTATTGGACTCTTGGTTTTATAATTATTTTTTATTTCTACATTCTCAATTATATGTTTTTTATACTGTTTGCAAACAGGATTTAAACACGGATATGGTCCTTTCCCAAAAGGTAGGTATCCTACATTTTGATTAAATAACACTTCTGGTGATAGACCTAAAAATCTCATAAATAATATATGTTTTAATGGATCTTCGATAGTTGCTTTATTCCATCCCATTTTTAAAAGCCAATTACTGTTATTAGTCTTCCTAATTGTATTGTGAGTCATCTGAAGTATCTCACTGCCCCAAAAGGTTTCAAAATCAGTAATAAGATTTTTCTGGCGTAAACCTCCATTCACTGTAGCATACTCTAATATCTTTAACTGATTTAGATACTGCTCTTTTATTTTTGTTTTAATTTCAGGATTATTCAAAATCCAGTTCATATCCTCTGCAATAATCAGTAATTTTTCATAGGTCTTTGGCTCATACACAACCTCAGTTTCAACAACACAGTTTCTTTCCGTTGCTGCTATATATTTATATTTATTGTCCTCAAATGATACACTGCTATTATAAATAGGTATTTTATGGTGAGGACAAATATAGATGCCTCTTATCTGATGAACCCTATGCCAATATAATTCGCCATATCTCTCCATATCTTCTTTATTGCACTTTGGACAAAATCTTAGAAATTTATTTTCAGCCAGTGGGTTTATTATTCCTGTTATTTTGTTGTATATTTCAACATCCCCATGCAACATATACCGTCTAATTATTCCCCTGTTCTCAAGGCTTAAAAAGACTGTATAATACGGAAATAAGGTATGTTCAAGTATTAGCCTATCTACATCAAAAGGACTGTTTAAAGGCATATTTCGGACTAAATTTGCTAATAATGTTGGGAATTCCAGGCTACAAACTATACGCTTTACATTAAACAGATCCCTGGCAGTTTCACTTCCATTAAAATTTGGACTTTTTTCATGATATCTGGCAAAAACACTATATAGTATTTCATCTGGATACGGTGTAGGAAAAAAAGTCATCATATAACTTCAAATCCTTTAATTAACCCATGATTTTTCAATATATCATAAGCCGTTAGCCCTTCCCCCTTATTCTGCACCATAACTCTAATATCATTTTCTGCACTTGGAGGTATCTTCTTGGTTTTAACTTTTATTTGCTTTTCATTGTTTTCTACTACAGATGGCCTGGAAGTGGTAGGTATTATAAACCTATTCCGATTAGGCAATTCATAACTTATATCAATATTCCCAGTATATATATCAGGATATCTTGCTACTTCCATTACATTACCTGTTCTTAATGCATTTAGCATTGGCTTTACCAACCTTAAACTTTCGTCAGCAACTTGTTTGATTAATTCAGGAGTTATAATCTCAACCCCACTTGAAATTGCCTTTGTTTGAGCAAGGGCATAAAGTTTCACTGTTATATCAATTATTCCTTGGGATTGATCATATAGGGTATCTATTAATTCATCAGTCAGAGCAGTAGGCCTTTTCGTCCATTGATAGCCCCATATTGCGTTTACAAGTAGTTTGAAGTTAATATCATTATCTAACCTTTCAAATACCAAATCTCCTTGTCCTGAACCCCTTCTTGCCTGTCGGAACTTCCCTTGCAATACTCCCATAGCCTCAGGAGTTCCTATTAATAATACTGGTAAGCCAATAGTGTTAACCAGAGTAACAAAAAAATTCAGCATCCTATCGGCTCCTCCAGACTTAGACTTGCTAAGGTTTTGTATCTCATCAATTACTAAAAGCCCTAATGAAATATTTTTAGCAATATTACTCATGGCAACGAGCATATTATCAACTGAAAGTTTACCACTACCAAATCGTGAATAATAGTCTGTCCCTAATATCTCATCAACCTTGCTAAAAAATGATAGGCAAAGTCCTTTAATGCTTCCATCGTAGGAGCATTCAAGTCTTAAATATACTACCTGATATCGTGATAGTGGGATATCTTTATATTTCGAGTGAACGATTACTTGTGGATACATTGATAATATTCTATTCACAACTGTTGTTTTCCCCATACCTGATACTCCAAGTAAAGTAAAGGAGCCTGCAGTGCTACGATAATTGTTTGAAACAAATGACTTCTCCAATACATTTCTTGCTACATAACCCTGTCTTATAACCCTACTAATTCTGCTTTCCAAATCTAAATGAATCATTAGCGGCTGAAAGACATCATAAAGACGTCCCACTAGATGGGCTCTATATTGATTATCTAACTGTCTTTCTTCTTTATTATAGGGAGGAAAATTTGCTAACTTTGATACTACCTCTTCAGAAGATGTGATTTGAGGCAATGCCTCTATAAATGGATTACCTTTATATTCTGAAATAATCTGCTCTTTGTATTGGGCATTATGTATCAAATCCAGCACGGTCTTTTCCCTTCTTCTGTGCCTTTAATAGTAATTCGACCAAATTTTGCTCGGCATTACCATAGGCTTTTTCTTCAACTACTATATTTGGTTCTTCTGATCTTATTTCGATAATATTTTGTTTCCTCTCCTGCTGCTTCTCAAAATTGCGATTATCTCTGATATTCTGAATGCGTCTCTTTTTGCTTATGCCTTCTTCAACTTCATTTTTTGTCTCTTCTTTCGCTTGTTCAATTATTTCTTCTATGTCATTTAATAAGTCTATTTTATTTTGCAATTCTGCTTTTTTTGAGGCTTTTGCCTGCATTTTTTCATATTCCATTAGATAAGTTACTTCTTCAATAGATTTTTCTTTATATCTTGACTGATGTTCTAATAAAAAACACTTATCAAATTTTCTCCCATCTTCATACTTGATATAAATAAAACTCATATCCCTTGGATCATATGATATGTCAACTTTCCAAGATCCATTGTTTCTTGCTTTCTCGAACCATCGTTCTTTTAATGAGGTTTTAGAACCAAATAGCATCCCTTTAAACTTAATCCCGTGCTGTGTCACAGTTGCTTTGTCTCTTGGCAGTAGATTTAATTTCAATAAATCTTCATCAACAGTTCTTAACCTTCCTGTTCTATTAGCAACACCCCATTCCCAGATTAACTTGGGTATTGGTTCTACACCATCTGCAATCATATCTTCGCTTCTGGTATAGTTAGATAAATAGTGATGATTATTATGATACAATACACATTTTATTATAATTTGAGTAAACTGCCTTAAATCAAGGGCTGCTGAAAGTCTGTAATCTTGCTCTCCTCTTTCACGATATTGACTTTTAATTGCACCGGGCATGAAAGGCTTGGTATGTTGGTTTATAGTATTAAAATACCTCTCTATGATACCCTTCATGTCACCTCTGTAAGGGCTAGTATTTAATATTTTTATTCCAAATGCTGATATTAAAGATTCTATGTTTTCCCCTTCCAATTCTCCTCTATCTGCAATAATTGCTTCAGGCAGGGTGCTGCAGTAATTCCACTCATCATTGCCAATCTCTATACCGTACTTCCTGCAAAAGGATACTTTGTCTGACGCAGCATTAATTAATGCAATACTCGCTCCAATCCAACTAGGCCCTTCCAAAGATATATTAATTCCTACGACACAACGTGAAAACACATCCATAACAGTATAAATAACAGGCCTTCCTATAATCCAATTCCGATTATATTGGGATACTAAATAAACATCTCCTACTGTTGCATCTATTTGAAATATTGCTCCTGGTCCAAATGCTTCTTCAGTAGAAGATCCTGTAAGCCCCCTATGTTGTAATTCATATTGCTTTGGACTTTGACGAGTAGATACTTCTTTTTTAATGCTTCTCTCCTTATTAAACCAATATCTGAATTGCCTTAATGTAGGAATGGCATCATTTACCACCCCATTTTCACTAAAGTATTCCTTGATCATAAGTTCATAGGTTAATGTTAAAGTCTTTCTTGAAGAATTGTAATAAAACCTATTAAGTGCTGTATTAAAAATCTTTATCGTTTCGGGTGTAATGACAAAAGTATTATTTTTTTCCTTGTTTCCTTGTTTCCCGCCACAATTATGATAATCAGGAAGTAAAGAGTTTTTGTGCATACCTCTCTGCCAAAACCGTTTTAAATATCTCATTACAGTTGCTTCATGCACATTATAAACGTATTCTCTGACAAGTTTAGCCCTCTTTTCAGCAATGTAAATATCAGGCTCAATTGCAACAATCTCTTTAATGGCATTATAGGCCTTATCTCTTATGGCCTTATGTTTAGGTGGGATAGCCTCTTCATCTTTGATAATCATATATGGTTCATTCTCCAAAACATGTATAGTGCCATCATTTAACCCACTCTGAATAAATGTTTCTGAAACTGTAATAGGCATTGAGTTACCATAAATATCAATTAGATAGATGATATCTTTATAGTAATACAGTATTCGGTAATATATTTTGCCTTGACTTGTTTCGTATAAGATTACACTATTGATTGGAAGCATACCTAGCACCCCAATCAATAATAATTTTAGGACGACTTTCTGTTATATCTATTAATTCATTCATATCAATGTAAATATGTTTAGATGCTAGAAGGTATTTAAAAATGAATAAGCCTGTTCCATCTGATACATTATTTTCTTTATCAAAGTCAGAAGTTATTTTTCTGATTGAATGTTTATTATCTCTAAATTTATCAATTAGAATGTTGCAATAATTCTCTAATGAATTTTCTGTTAAGCCTCTTTCTTCATAGGTATACAAACTTGAGTGTATCCACTCTATGTTTTTTACCATTTTAGTAGGTATTTCTTTTTGGGTAATTATGCCAAAATCAATTTGTTTTGCTGCCCAATATCTTCTTTCTATTTCCAGTCTTTCTAGCACCGACTTTTTCCCTAACTCACTCGATGATTTTACTGTCCTTGCAATATATTTGTGATTTCGTAAAGTTAGTAGAAATGTAGTTGTTAGTATATATGGAGGCTCTTTATTAGTAAAAAACTCTTGTTTAAGGTCTTTATTGTCTTTTACCACCTCTACTAAATCTAAAAGTGGATAATGTTCTCTAATATCTACTATTTCATCATCCCATTCAAACATATAAAAACATCTGGTTTGAATATCTGAAAAGAAATGATGTATTCTGTTTGTCTTCCAGCCTTTTATGCGTGACACCCTACCATTTGACGGGAAGTCTTGTATGGATAACCAAGGCTTATAGGAGGCTAATTGACCTGCACCACGGTTTTCAGACAGGAATCTTTTATACTTTGCCATAGTCCAAGAAGTATCTCTTTTGGCCATATAAACCTTCCTTTCTTTCATACTTCTTGGATGTGATGTTAACGTAGTATACTGGGATTTTCAACAGGGATAATGCTTTATTTTATATAGAAAACCTATTAAACGGCTGAATATTGGCGTTTGGTTACTATGAAATTTTTTTCTGAAATTTACCCTTATTTTTGTGCCATTTTTTATTTATTACTATGTTCAGTTACAAATAAGTTTGCTCACGTAGTGACAAAGTTTGCTCGTCTGGTAAGCGAGTGGTTGCAATGCTTCTCGCCCATAAGTTACTTTGAGAGACAAAGTTTGCTCGCTGGTTTTATTACCTTAAAAAATATAAAAAAAGATATAAAAAATGAGAAAATGACAAGCGAGTTTGCTCGTGAGCAGTGAAGAATGACAAAGTTTGCTCGTGGAAAAATTGGAACAATTATATGAGATGTAAGTGCGATATGCATAGGGGAGGTATTTACTTATATTTTTATATATATTGATTTTACTGGGCTACGGGGGATTATTGGTTGTTGGATTTCGGGAATGTTTGTGGCGGGGGGATCTCTTTTTGCACAAATAAAATGCGCCAGGCTGGTTTCCCAGTCTGACGCTCTGTATCTTTCGTGAACAAACTTTGTAATTTTGAACCGACTCTTTTGTAAGTCGACATCTCTTACCTCTTTGAAAATTGTGGAGCGCGGCGAGCTTTTTTAAGACCGTATTTCTTTCTTTCCGTCATACGAGGATCTCTTGTTAAGTATCCTTCCTTTTTAAGAATAGGCCTAAAATCGCCATCGATTTTTAAAAGAGCGCGGGCTATGCCATGGCGGATTGCGCCTGCCTGACCTGTATAACCTCCGCCTTTTACGCTTGCAATAACGTCAAATTCATCTAATCCATTGATTTTCTCTAATGGTCTCTTTACTTCGACTTTTAGCGTTTCAAATCCGAAGTATTCATCGATTGGTTTCTTATTTACGATTATCTTGCCAGTTCCCGGCATAATCCAAACTTTTGCAACTGATGTTTTTCTTCTACCGGTAGCAAGGACTGCTTGCTTCATTTATAAACCTCCCTTCTCTATATCTCAATATTCAAAGCTTTAGGCTGCTGAGCTTCATGAGGATGTTTGTCGCCACTGTAAATCTTTAATTTCTTTATCATTTTGCGCCCTAATGTATTATGTGGTAGCATACCCCAAACAGCTTTATATAAAACTTGTTCAGGGGCTCTGTTTATAAGTGATTCAAAGCTTTCCGACTTAATGCCCCCGGGATAATTTGTATGATGGTAATATACCTTATTTTCCATTTTTTTGCCGGTTAAAATTACTTTATCCGCATTTACTATAACAACATAGTCTCCTGTATCTACGTGGGGTGTATATATAGGTTTATGCTTGCCTCTTAAAATTGTAGCCACCTGTGCCGCAATTCTGCCAAGGGGTTTGCCTGCTGCGTCTATCACATACCAATCCCGCTTGACTTCTTCCTTTTTTGCCATAAATGTGCTCATCTTTTCCCCTCCCTTTTACCATAAGGTTATTGTATAATAGGCATTTTTTCATGTCAAGACTGCCATTAATATATAACTTTCATCAGACATAGTCCCTGCGCCGGAAGAGTTTTTCCAGCACTTGACCTGTCCTTTGAATTTAAAATGGAAATCATGTCCTCTGCCTTTGTTTTACCTATGCCAATATCGACTAAGGTGCCTGCAATTATTCTTACCATATTGTATAAAAAGCCATTTGCCTCAATTTGTAGTGTGATGAGATTTCCTCTTTTTAAAATTTCAAATCTTTTAATACAGCGCACTGTAGATTTAGCGCTGCTATTTGATGCCATGAACGATTTAAAATCATGCTCTCCTATAAGTATGTCAGCCGCTCTTCTCATTTCTTCTAAGTTTAACGGTAATGGAAAAAAATACACATACCTTCTTAGAAGGGGTGACGGAAATTTGGCATTGTATATCGAATATGAGTAGACTTTGCTTTTTGCCGAAAATCTAGCATGAAAATCTTCAGGCACTATTTGGGCATGTTTAACCGTTATATCTTCCGGCAATTTGCTGTTTATTGCATATGGCAATTTTTCTATGGGTATTTTTGTGTAAGTTTTAAAATTTGCAACTTGCCCTAAGGCATGGACTCCGCTGTCAGTTCTGCCAGAGCCTATAACGCGCACTTTTTCTTTTGTAATAGACTGAATTGCTTTTTCCAACACTTCTTGTATTGACAGTGCATTTTTCTGTCTCTGCCATCCGCTGTAGCATGTTCCTTCATATTCCAACAATATTTTTACGTTCACTTTTCCGCACCTGCTATATGAATCTGGTAGCAACGCTGCCACCGGCAATCAAGGCAAAAACTATAAATGTTGCTATGTCAAGAAATGTCATCTTCAATTCTTTCATGCGGGTCCTGTTTTTTCCGCCTCTATAGCACCGAGCTTCCATAGCCATTGCTAGTTCATCTGCTCTCCTAAAAGCACTTATAAACAGTGGCACAAGCAGTGGAACTAAATTCTTTGCCCGATTTATAAGATTGCCGCTTTCAAAGTCTGCTCCCCTTGCCATTTGCGCTTTCATAATTTTATCGGTTTCTTCTAGTAGCGTAGGTATAAACCTTAAGGCTATGGTCATCATCATAGCTAATTCATGAGCGGGCATTCCAAATCTTTTAAAAGGCGAAAGCAACAGTTCTATACCATCAGTTAGAGCAATTGGTGATGTAGTTAATGTTAAAATAGACGTGCCGATAATCAGTAAGATAAGGCGAATCGCCATAAAAGATGCCTGGGATATACCTTCATATGTTATATCAAGAGGTCCTATTTGGTAGATTACGCGGCCTGGTGTCATAAACATATTTAGCGCAAAAGTAAGTACAATTATAAATATAAGGGGTCTTAAGCCTTTAAGCAGATATCTTACAGGGATACCGGAAAGCACAGTAGCCAAGATTATGAATGCAACCGGAAAAATATATCCGTAAAAATTATTGATAACAAACAGCAGAATCATGTAAGCAAGAGTTATTATTATCTTTGTTCTGGGATCCAGGCGATGGATTATGGAGTTTCCCGGAATGTACTGTCCTATCGTTATCTCACGCAAGGCCCTTCCTCCTAACTTTCTTGATAATTTCTGCTCTTGCCTCATCTACTGTCAAAATATCAGTTGCAACATCTTTGCCATTTTCTTTTAGCTTTATCATCAGCTCTGTTATCTGAGGTATGCCTAGGCCTATTTCTACCAGACCTTTATAGTCTTGAAATATTTCTCTGGGCGGGCCTTGGGAAACTATCCGGCCGCGATACATAACAGCTAGTTTGTCAACAAGCTTTGCCACATCTTCCATGCTGTGAGAGACAAGTATTACTGTTATCTTCTCTTTATCTCGCAGTCTTACAATCTCTTCTAAAATCTCATCTCGCCCTTTAGGATCAAGGCCTGCTGTAGGCTCATCCAATATAAGGGTTTCGGGTTTCATGGCAAGGACTCCGGCTATTGCAACTCGCCTCATTTGTCCTCCGCTAAGTTCGAAGGGAGATTTATCTTTAATTTCCTTGTAGGAAAGGCCAACAAGTTCTAAGGCCTCTTTAACTCTAGTTGAAATTTCATCTTCCCTTAACCCCATATTCTTCGGACCAAATGCCACATCTCGTTCAACAGTTTCTTCAAAAAGCTGATGTTCCGGATATTGAAAAACAAGTCCTATTTTCTGCCGGATAGATTTTAAGCTTACGCCCTTATCATATATATTTACGCCGTCTACTAAAACTTGTCCTGAAGTAGGTTTCAAAAGACCGTTCAAGTGCTGTATAAGGGTGGATTTGCCTGAGCCGGTGTGACCAATAAGGCCCCAGAACTCCCCGTCCTTTACGCTCCAATTTATATCTTGGATCGCCGCAGACTCAAAAGGTGTATTGGGCATGTATATATGCGTTAAATTCTTTACATCAATCGACATAAGCAATCCACCATTTCTTCTACTGATAGGATATCTTTTCTAATAGGAATGCCATCTTTTGACAGCTTATATGCAAGCTCTGTAACTTGAGGTACGTCAAGGCCGATTTTTTTTAGTCTATCTACTTGGCTGAATATCTCATTGGGCTTGCCTTCCATGACAATTTTACCCTTTTCCATGACGAGAATCCTATCAGCTTGTACTGCTTCTTCCATAAAATGAGTGATAAGAACTACGGTTTTGCCCTCTTCTTTGTTGAGCCTTTTAACGGTTGATATTACTTCTTTTCTCCCCACCGGATCCAGCATAGCGGTAGGCTCATCGAGGATTATGCAATCTGGTTTCATTGCAATTATCCCCGCTATAGCCACGCGCTGCTTTTGTCCGCCTGATAAAAGATGGGGAGCTTTGTCAGCATACTCGGTAAGCTCCACGATTTCCAGGGCTTCTTTAACACGTCGGCGTATTTCCTCAGGGGGAATACCAAGATTTTCCGGTCCAAAAGCTACATCCTCTTCCACTATTGTTGCAACGATTTGGTTGTCAGGATTTTGAAACACCATTCCTGCTCTTCGCCTGATTTCCCAAATATCTTCCTGGTTTTTTGTATTAAAACCGGCAACAAAAACATCCCCTTGTGTTGGCACAAAAAGACCGTTAAAAAGTTTAGCTAGTGTGGATTTGCCTGACCCGTTAGGCCCTATAATTGCCACAAATTCGCCTGGATTAATCTTTAAGTTTATGTCTTTTAAAGCTAAATCGCTGCTGACGGCGTATTGATAATAAACATCCACTGCAACTATTTCGGCGGCTATCCTCACCGCCCCCTTTGCATGTAAATATTGTAACTTGCCTACACCAATTCTACGATAGCGGTAGGAGTAGCATCGCCCCTTCGCGGAGCTGATTTTATTATGCGCACATAACCACCATTTCGATCCTTATACTTTGGTGCAATATTTTCAAATAGATTTTTTACTGTAGTTTCATCTAATACTTGCTTAAGAACTAGTCGTCTTGACGCCAAATCGTCTTTTTTGGCAAGTGTTATTATTTTTTCAGTTACACGGCGGACTTCTCTCGCTCTAGCTTCCGTAGTTTCAATTCTGCCATATTTTAAAAGGTCGGTGGTTAGATTTTTAAGCATCATTTTGCGATGTCCGCTTGGTCTGCCAAGTTTTCTCATCTCTTCGCCTCCTTACTGTTCTTCCGGTTGTTTTAGCGAAAGATTGAAAGCGCTGAGTTTCGCTTCCACTTCCTCCAGCGATTTTTTACCGAGATTTCGCACTTTCATCATATCTTCTGCCGTTTTTTGCGTAAGTTCATATATTGTGTTAATTCCGGCGCGTTTCAAGCAGTTGTATGAGCGAACTGAAAGATCCAGTTCTTCTATAGGCATTTCAAGTATCTTTTCTTTATCGTCTTTTTCTTCTTCTTGCGGCACGTCGCTTACCTGAACTTTTTCGGTAAGACCGGTAAAAAGGCTAAAATGTTCAATTAATATTTTAGCCGCAGCGCTTACCGCATCTTCAGGTTTTATTGTGCCATTTGTCCAGATTTCCATAATAAGTTTGTCATAATCAGTTCTTTGTCCTACGCGCGTGTTTTCTATATTAAAATTGACTTTGTGTACCGGGGTAAAGATAGAATCTATTGCTATTACTCCAATGGGTTGGTTGGGCTTTTTGTTTTTATCGGCTGTAACATAGCCTTTGCCTCTCTCAAGCGTAAGTTCCATAAAAAGCTTGCCATCTTTTTCTAAAGTAGCAATGTGCCAATCCGGATTCATTATCTCAACATCTGCATCAGCAATAATATCTTTTGCTTTTACTTCGCACTCTCCTTGGGCTTCGATGCGAAGCAGCTTTGGCTCGTCTCCATGTAGTAAAATTGCAAGTCCTTTTATATTCATTATAATTTCAGTAGTATCTTCAGCAACTCCCGGAATAGTAGAAAATTCATGCTGCACTCCATCAATCTTTATAGATGTTACAGCAGCTCCGGGCAAAGAAGACAAAAGGACTCTGCGCATGGAATTGCCAAGAGTCGTTCCGTAACCTCTTTCTAAAGGTTCTACAACGATTTTCCCATAGGTATCATCTTCACTTGATTCTATCAATTCAATCCTCGGCTTTTCAATATCTATCATCTAATAAAGTACCCTCCTTAAAATTATTGGTTTCCGATGAGGGTTAATTAATTACTTGGAATAAAGCTCGACTATTAAGTGTTCCTGAATTGGAACATCAATGTCTTCTCTCTTAGGTAAATATAGAACTTCGCCTGTTAGAGTATCAAAATTCACTGAAAGCCAAGCCGGCACTACTTTAGATGCACCTTGTTCGGCTATTTCTTTGAAAAAGTCAAGATTACGGCTTTTTTCTCGAATTGCAACAACGTCTTTCTCTTTTACTTGATAAGATGGTATTGTAACTCTCTTACCATTTACTTCTACATGGCCGTATCTTACCAACTGACGTGCCTGGGGTCTTGATGCGGCAAAGCCCATTCTGTATATAACATTATCTAACCTTGTTTCAAGAAGCCTTAGAAGATTTTCACCGGTAACGCCTTTTTGGCTGACGGCTTTTTCATAGTAGTTAGCAAATTGTTTTTCCATGATTCCATATATTCTTCTTGCTTTTTGCTTTTCTCTAAGCTGTAGTCCGTATTCTGAAGGCTTACGTCGCAATTGTCCGTGCTGACCCGGAGCATACCCGCGCCTATCCATGGCACACTTCGGGCTGTAGCAACGATCACCTTTAAGATATAGCTTCATGCCTTCTCTGCGGCACAGCCTGCAAACAGCGTCTTTATATCTAGCCATTGTGTTTATCCACCTCCATATTAAACCCTTCTTCTCTTCGGCGGCCTGCAACCGTTGTGAGGAATAGGTGTTACATCTTTAATCATGTTTACTTCAAGGCCTGCAGCCTGCAGTGAACGAATAGCAGCTTCTCTGCCACCACCCGGTCCTTTTACAAATACCTCAACAGACCTCATTCCGTAATCCATGGCTTGCTTTGCAGCTGCCTCTGCTGCCATTTGAGCTGCAAACGGTGTTCCTTTACGCGAGCCCTTAAATCCGACTGATCCGGCACTAGCCCAAGTTATGGGCCTGCCTGCCTCATCTGCAATCGTTACTATTGTATTGTTAAAAGTTGAGTGAATGTGTGCACTCCCTTTTTCTATGCGCTTTTTTTCCTTGCGCTTTTTCGTAGGTTTTGCCATGATTTTTCACCTCCGCATATTTTATTTATGCCTTACGCTTTGCCCCTACTGCCTTGTTGGGGCCTTTGCGCGTTCTTGCATTTGTTCTTGTTCTCTGACCTCTCACCGGTAGTCCCCGGCGATGCCTAATACCTCTATAGCAGCCAATTTCCGTAAGGCGCTTAATATTCATTGCTACTTCTCTTCGTAGGTCGCCTTCAACTTTATACTGCTTTTCAATAATATCTCTAAGTTTGCTTATTTCTTGTTCGGTTAAATCTTTTACTCGGGTATCCGGATTTACGTTAGCTTCTTTTAAGATCTTTTTCGCTGTTGTATCACCAATACCATATATATAAGTGAGTGCTACTTCTACACGCTTTTCTCTTGGCAAATCAACTCCGGCTATTCTCGCCACTTACCACACACCTCCTTTTGTTTAGCCCTGTTTTTGCTTGTGTTTTGGATTTTCGCATATAACCATTACTCTGCCTCTGCGTTTAATTATCTTGCACTTTTCGCACATCTTCTTTACCGATGGTCTTACCTTCATAGGATTTCCTCCTTTTACCGTTTTCTACTTGAAGCGGTATTTGATGCGGCCCCGGGTCAGATCATATGGAGATAACTCCACAGTAACCCTGTCTCCGGGCAAAATCCTAATATAGTTCATGCGAATTTTTCCGGAAACATGGGCTAGAACAACATGACCGTTATCCAGTTCTACCCGAAACATTGCGTTGGGGAGTGGTTCTAAAACGGTACCCTCAACTTCAATAACATCTTCCTTCGACAAGGTCGCACACGCCTCCTTACATATGCGCAGATGTCTGGCTGTCAAAGCTGCCATCTGCAATTTCTTTCAGGGCTTTTCTAATTTCGTCATTATAAATTTTTCGCCTATTATTGCGTTTTTCCGCCACAAAGTCAAGTCGCTTGTTCATAAGCTGCAAATGCTTTATTTTTTTCTTCTTGGGGTTTTCTACCCTGCGCAAATCCCCATCCGCAACATAGACATATTCATCGTCTATTATATCAATCACTACCATTAACCGCCCCTTGTCACGACCGGCAGTAGATCTTGCCAGTTGTCCCAACATGAGCTGCGGCATATAAACACCTGCCTAAATCATAGTCAGTATTTCGGGCTCACCGTCAGTAATTGCAATGGTATTTTCGTAATGAGCCGAAAGGCTGCCGTCTTCCGTTACTACCGTCCAGTTATTATCCAACGTATATACTTCATATCCTCCCATGTTGACCATGGGCTCTATTGCAAGAGTCATCCCGCGTCTAAGTCTAGGCCCTTTTCCGGGCGGACCAAAATTTGGTATTTGTGGATCTTCATGCATATCTCTTCCTATGCCATGACCCACATAATCTTTCACTACCGAAAAATTATTAGCCTCTACGTATTTTTGCACCGCATGGGATATATCCGAAAGCCTGTATCCTGGTTTTGCATAAGCAATCCCTTCAAAAAAGCTCTGCTTAGTAACCTCTACGAGTCTAAGGGCCTCTTTTTCTACCTGACCTACAGGAAAGGTTCGAGCTGCATCGCCATTATAGCCTTCAAATATCACGCCTACATCTATACTTATGATATCGCCTTCTTTAAGCACTCTTGGCCCCGGAATTCCGTGTACCACTTCCTCATTTACGGAAGTGCATATAGCTGCCGGAAATCCGTGATATCCTTTAAAAGTCGGGAGGCAATTGTGGCTTAAAATAAAGTCTTCGGCGATTCTGTTAAGCTCCAATGTAGTAATTCCGGGACGTACATGTTTTTTAACTTCTTCTAGTGTCAGCGCGGTAATCTTTCCGGCTTTTCTCATAAGCTCTATTTCGCGCTGGGATTTAATTATAATCATGACCTTAATTCACCTTTTTTAGATGTTCTAAAATATCTTCAAAAACATCGTCAATTGACCCGGATCCGTCTATATTAATCAGTAAATTTTTCTCCTTGTAGTAGCCGATAAGCGGAGCGGTCGATGTCTCATATACCTCTAAACGCTTTTTTACTGTCTCAGGCTTATCATCATCACGGATAATAAGCCTTCCGCCGCACTTGTCGCAAAGTCCCGGTTCTTTTGGCGGACTGGATTTTATATTATATGTTGCACCACATTGCTCGCACACTCGCCTGCCGGTAAATCTTTCGATAAGTGTATCTTGCTTTACTTCTATATTCAGCACAATATCCAATTGTATACCCTTTTCTTGCATGTAATCATCTAGACTTTCAGCCTGCTTTACGGTTCTTGGAAATCCATCAAGTAAAAAACCGTTTTTACAGTCTTCCATATCCAACCTTGATTTTACCATAGCTATCACAAGGTCGTCAGGCACTAAAAGTCCTTTTTCAAGGTACTCAGCAGCTTGCTTGCCCAATAAGGTCTTGTCTGCTATAGCTTTCCTTAGTATATCTCCGGTAGAGATATGGGGTATGCCAAACTTGTCTGCTATCTTTTTTGCTTGCGTTCCCTTGCCTGCTCCCGGCGGACCCAGCAAAACAATTCTCAACGCTGATCACTCCTATTTTAAGAATCCTTGGTAGTGCCTCATAAGCATTTGAGCCTCTATAGCCTTCATGGTTTCAAGTGCGACACCCACAACTATCAAAAGGGCTGTACCTCCAAAGGAAATGTTTACTCCTGTAATAGCTGTTATTAAATATGGCATCAAAGCGATAGCTGCAAGAAATATTGATCCGACCAATGTTATTCTAGTCATTATACGATTTAAATACTCGGCTGTAGGCCTTCCCGGTCTTATTCCAGGTATAAACCCACCATATTTTTTCATGTTTTCAGCAACTTCTACAGGATTGAATGTTATCGCTGTATAGAAGTAAGTAAAGAATATAATTAGCACGGCGTAGAGCAGGGCGTAGAGCCATCCGCTGGGGCTTAAAAACTGTGCTATGCTTACCATTATCTTGTTATTTGGGAAAAATCCGGCTAAAGTGCTGGGAAACATTAATATCGACATAGCAAAAATTATAGGTATAACGCCGGCACCATTTACCTTAATCGGTATATGAGTGGACTGGCCGCCATAAACCTTTCTTCCTACTACTCGTTTAGCATATTGCACCGGCACCCGGCGCTCTGCTTCTTGAACCGCGATAACCGCTACGATTACTGCCAATGCAAATATAAGGAATATCGCTAGCATTATAATGTTAAGCGTTCCAACTTTTAGTAGAGAATAAACTTGAAAAATGCTGGAAGGCAGTCTTGATACAATTCCGGCAAAAATAAGCAGTGAAATACCGTTGCCTATTCCCTTGTCAGTAATTTGCTCACCTAGCCACATTAAGAATGCCGTTCCTGCCGTAAGACTCAGTATCACTACTATATTGCTGAGGATACCGGGTTTCATGGCGCTTCTAAAGCCTATTGAAAGTCCTGTAGCCTGGATAAGCCCCAAAATAACAGTGCCATACCTCGTATATTGAGCAAGTACCTTACGTCCCGCTTCCCCTTCTTTTGCCAGCTCTTCCCACTTTGGAATAACTATAGTAAGAAGCTGAACTATAATGGAAGCATTAATGTATGGTGTAATGCTCATTGCAAAGACTGAAAACTGTTTGAATGCACCGCCTGATATTATATCAAAAAACCCAAGTAAGGCACCCTTTTCAACCATTTGTTTGACTGCAGCCGGGTCCATGCGGGGCACCGGTACAAAGGTTCCAAGTCTGAATAATATTAGCATGAAGATAGTAAATTTTATTCTATTCCTTAAATCCGGTATTTTCCAGGCATTTTTCAGGGCATCCCACATCTAGATCACCTCTGCCTTCCCACCAAGCGCCTCTATTTTTTCTTGCGCTGATTTTGAAAAAGCGTTTGCTTGAACATCTACTTTAACTTTCAAGTCTCCATTGCCGAGCACCTTTACTCCGTCTTTAACCTTTTTTATAATTCCTTTTTCGATTAAAAGTTCCGGAGTAACTTTTGTATTTTCTTCAAAAACGTTAAGATCTTCCACGTTCACTACTGAGATTTCTTTTTTGAATATATTATTGAAACCGCGCTTCGGAATACGTCTGTAAAGAGGCATTTGACCGCCCTCAAATCCCGGCCTTACACCGCCGCCGCTGCGAGCGTTCTGTCCTTTATGGCCTCTTGTGGAAGTCTTGCCGTGGCCTGAGCCGATTCCTCTGCCAACTCTTTTACTTTTTTTATTGACGCCTTCGGCAGGATAAAGATCATGCAATCTCATTGGCTGCACCTCCTCTTTTAGGTTTTATAATCCGAGAATTTCTTCTACGCTTTTATTGCGAAGTCTTGCTACTTCTTCCGCTCTTTTCATTTGTTTTAGTGCTTCTATGGTTGCATTTACCATATTTCTGGCATTGGCAGAACCCAATGATTTGCTTACTATGTCGGTGATTCCTGCTAATTCTACAACTGCTCTTACCGGTCCGCCTGCTATAACTCCGGTTCCTTCGGGTGCCGGTTTTAAGAGGACTTTGCCGGCTCCAAAAGTCCCAATACTTTCATGAGGGACAGTGCCATTTAATACCGGAACATTAATTAGATTCTTTTTAGCATCTTCGATACCTTTGCGGATAGCTTCAGGTATTTCTTGAGCTTTTCCGGTGCCCACTCCCACTTTGCCTTTCTTATTTCCGACCACTACAAGTACTGCAAAACGGAAGTTTTTTCCTCCCTTTACAACTTTGGCAACTCGATTTATGGAAACAATTTTTTCTGTAAACTCATTTTCTTCTATATTATTATCCTTGTGCTGCAAAGTTTTGCCTCCTTTCTAGAAATCTAACCCGGCTTCTCTTGCGGCATCAGCCAGGGCTTTTACACGGCCATGATATATATAACCGCTGCGGTCGAATGCAACGCTTTTTATGCCTTTCTCTAGAGCTTTTTTACCGATTAGATCGCCGACTAATTTGGCCGACTCTATGTTTACGCCGGAAACGTTGTCCTTAATCGCAGGATCCAGTGTCGAAGCTGCAACTAAAGTATGGCCTGTTTCATCATTAATAATCTGCGCATATATATGTTTTTCGCTCTTATATACACATAAGCGCGGTCTTTCGCTTGTGCCAAAGGTCTTTTTTCGAACTCTTGCATGTCTTCTCTTACGGGCAACATTGCGAGATTCCTTTTTAAGCACATTCATTCCCTCCTATCGCTTATTTTGCTCCGGTCTTGCCTTCTTTACGCCTTACAACTTCATTTTCGTATCTAATGCCCTTGCCTTTGTAAGGCTCCGGTTCCCTCACAGCTCTGATATTTGCTGCGATTTGGCCTACTAAATCCTTGTCTATGCCTTTGACTACTATCCTGTTTGCTGCCGGCACCTCAAATTCTATACCTTCAGGTGGGTCAAATTCTACTGGGTGAGAATATCCGACAGTCAAAACCAGTTTATCTCCTTGTTTTGCCGCCCTATAGCCTACACCTTCTAATGCCAGCCTTTTTTCAAAGCCATTTACGACACCCATTACCATGTTATTTATTAGTGAACGGGTTAATCCGTGAAGCGCCCTGTGATTTTTCTCATCTGACGGCCTTTCAACAATGATTTTTGAGTCTTCTTTTTTTATAATCATATCTTTGTGCAAAACACGGCTTAAGCTGCCTTTAGGACCTTTTACCGTTATTTGATTACCATTTATGGCAACTTCAACCCCACTAGGTATATCAACCGGCATCTTGCCAATTCTAGACATGTCTTCACCTCCTAGTCATTCATCTTACCATACGTAGCAGATTACTTCGCCGCCGACTTGCGCCTTTCGCGCCTCTTTATCAGTCATAATTCCCTTGGACGTAGAAAGAATTACTGTCCCCATTCCACCCATAACCTGTGGAATTTCATTCTTGTTTGCATATATCCTAAGTCCGGGTTTCGATATCCTTTTAATACCTGTTATGACTTTTTCTTTGTTCGGACCGTACTTTAAGTAAATTTTTATAATTCCCTGCTTACCGTCGTCTATAATCTCAAAACCCTTTATATAGCCCTCATTTTGTAAGGTTTGAGCTATAGCTTTTTTCATATTTGAACATGGAACCTCCACTTCAGGATGACCCACGTCGCTAGCATTACGAATACGAGTTAACATATCTGCAATAACATCTGTCATAGCCAATGAAACAACCTCCCTTCATATCGGACTTGCGCTCACCAACTGGCCTTTTTAACTCCCGGTATTTCACCGCGATGTGCAAGCTCTCTAAAACATATACGACATACACCGTATTTGCGCAAATATGCATGAGGCCTGCCACAAATCTTGCATCTGTTGTATTTGCGCGTTGTAAATTTAGGTTCACGTTTTTGCTTGGCAATTAAAGATTTTTTAGCCAAACTCTTTCCTCCTTCCTGTTTATGCAAAAGGCATACCAAGACGCTTTAAAAGTTCCCGAGCCTCTTCATCAGTTTTCGCCGTAGTTACTATTGTAATATCCATACCTCTGACGCGATCTATTTTATCATAATCAATTTCAGGAAATATCAGCTGCTCCCTGATTCCTAAGGTATAGTTTCCTCTACCGTCAAAAGCATCAGCAGATACTCCCTTAAAATCCCTTACTCTTGGAAGGTTTATATTAAAAAGTTTATCTAGAAAATCGTACATTTTCTGGCCTCGAAGGGTAACTTTAGCTCCTATAGGCATACCTTCACGCAATTTAAATGCCGCTATTGACTTGCGGGCTTTTGTGACTACAGGTCTTTGGCCTGTTATCATTGCTAAGTCGCCGGTAGCTGATTCAATTGCCTTTGCATTTTCACGAGCATCATTGATACCCATATTTATAACAATCTTTTCGACTCTGGGCACTTCCATGATATTTTTATAACTGAATCTTTGCATCAGCGCAGGTACAACTTCATTTAAGTACTTATCCTTTAATCTTGACACGAGACTACCTCCTTCCTGTCTATCTGTCTATAACCTCTTGGCAGCGTTTGCATACTCGAACTTTTGATCCGTCGGCAAGAATTGTATGACCAAACCTGGTAGGTTTATTGCATTTATTGCACACAAGCATTAGTTTCGAAGTGCTTATAGGCAGTTCCATCCTCATTATTCCGCCCTGAGGCATGCCGGCCGTGGGCTTTTGGTGCTTTGTCGCCATATTCACTCCCTCGACTATGGCACTTTTCTTTCTCGGAAAAACTTTAATTACTTTTCCTTTTTTACCTTTATCTTTTCCCGATAGAACGTAAACGGTATCACCCTTTTTTATATGGACTTTTTCCAAAGAACACACCTCCTCATACCGAGCTTTGCGTTTCGCGGTCTTCTATCTTTTCCTAGAATATATCATAACACTTCCGGGGCTAAGGAAATAATTTTCATGTAATCTTTTTCTCTAAGCTCTCTGGCAACCGGTCCAAATATACGTGTACCGCGAGGATTTTTGTCATCGCTTATAATAACTGCAGCATTTTCGTCAAATCTTATATATGAACCGTCTTTGCGTTGTAATCCCTTTTTTGTTCTTACAACAACAGCCTTCACGACGTCTCCTTTTTTAACAACGCCGTCGGGTGTTGCACTCTTAACTGATGCTATAATAACGTCACCGATAGATGCAAATTTGCGCTTTGAACCGCCCAATACTCGTATACACATTATTTCTTTCGCACCTGTATTATCAGCCACATTAAGTCTTGTCTGAACTTGCACCATGCCAAAAACCTCCCTTCTCTACTGGGCTTTTTTCACAATTTTTACCAATCTCCAGCGTTTGTCATGACTTAAGGGTCTTGTTTCCATAATTGTCACAATGTCGCCTACTTTGCATTCGTTATTTTCGTCATGAGCCTTAAATTTCTTTGTTCTTTTTATGGTTTTCCCATATAGTGGGTGCCTCATCAGTCTTTCTACGGCAACTGTTATGGTCTTATCCATTTTATCGCTTACTACTACACCGGTCCGGACTTTTCGCTGGTTTTTACGTTCGGCCACCTATATCCCTCCTTCTAAATCATTTTTGGCTGCCCATTCTTAGCTTTTCATTTTGTCTTTCTGTAAGGACTGTCTTTATCCGCGCTATAGTTTTCCTTACTTCGCGAATCCTCATAGGATTATCAAGCTGGCCGGTGGCTGCCTGAAATCGGAGGTTAAACAGTTCGCCCTTTAAGTCCTTTTCTTTCTCTAATAATTCCTGATCGCTAAGGTCGCGAATCTGCTTAAGCTTCATTTAAATCACCGCCCAATTCTAAGCGTTTTACTATCCTTGTTTTTATAGGCAACTTGTGAGAGGCAAGTGTCATGGCCTCTTTAGCAATTTCTTCCGATACTCCGGCAAGTTCAAACATAACACGGCCCGGCTTTACAACTGCAACCCACATCTCAGGTGAGCCTTTTCCGCTTCCCATACGTGTTTCAGCAGGTTTTTTTGTAACAGGCTTGTCAGGAAATACCTTTATCCAAACTTTGCCGCCTCTTTTAATAAAACGAGTCATGGCAACACGTGCCGCTTCTATTTGCTGACTGGTTATCCATGCCGGCTCTAACGCTTGAAGCCCATACTCGCCATATGTCACTTTATTACCTTTATGTGCGTATCCTTTTATTCTTCCACGCTGCTGTTTTCTATACTTCACTCGCTTCGGCATTAACATCGCTTACTTCTCCCCCTTCCTCGGGATTATGCTTTACTGGAAGGACTTCGCCTTTATATATCCAAACTTTAACGCCTATTCTCCCATAAGTAGTATGGGCTTCAGCGAAACCGTAATCAATGTCGGCTCTTAAAGTTTGAAGTGGAATGGTCCCCTCGTGATACATCTCAGACCTTGCAATTTCTGCACCGCCGAGTCTGCCGCTGACCATTGTTTTGATACCCTTTGCCCCAGACTTTAAGGCCCGTGATATAGCTTGCTTCATAGCTCTTCTAAAAGATATGCGTCGCTCCAACTGTGAAGCAATATTTTCAGCAACGAGCTGTGCATCCATATCAGGATTTTTAATTTCAATTACATTTATAGAAACCTGTTTGCCGGTCATTTTTTCTATCTCGCCTTTGAGTTCATCTACTCCGCTTCCGCCTCTGCCAATTACCATGCCCGGTTTTGCAGTGTTTATGGTTATTCTTATGCGATTAGCTGCTCTTTCGATTTCGATCCTTGATACGCCTGATGTAAATAGCTTATTTTTAATATATTTTCTTACTTTGTAGTCTTCAAGGAGCTGATCGGCAAAGTCCTTCTTAGTATACCATTTTGAATCCCAATCTTTAATTATTCCGACTCTCAACCCATGAGGGTGTATCTTCTGTCCCAAAATTTATCCCTCCTTTTCTTTAAGAACTATAGTTATATGGCTGGTTTTTTTGTGTATAGATGCCGCTCTGCCCTGAGCTCTGGGACGAAATCTCTTCAAAATTGGCCCTTGGTCGGCATAACACTCAGCAATATATAAAGCATCTTTGTCCATATCAAAATTATTTTCAGCATTTGCTGCCGCTGATTTAAGCAATTTCTCTAATGTTTCTGAAGCCGCTTTAGGCGTAAATTGCAAAATGCTCAAGGCTTCATCTACTTTTTTTCCGCGAATAAGGTCTAAAACTACCCTGACTTTTCTAGGCGCAATTCTAACATATCTTGCCCGTGCCCTCGCTTCCACTTTCATACCTCCTTTGCAAGGTTTGTCATAACCCTTTCAAAATTTACCAATCTATTTAAGTGCTGTAGATTTTTCGGTATGGGCCCCATGCCCCCTGAAAGTTCTAGTAGGCGCAAATTCACCCAATTTGTGGCCGACCATGTCCTCAGTTATATAAACAGGCACATGCCTTTTTCCGTCGTGAACCGCTATTGTATGGCCCACCATTTCAGGAAATATAGTAGAAGCTCTGGACCAGGTTTTAATAACCTTTTTCTCCCTTTTGTGATTCATTTCAATAATTTTATCTAATAGCTTCTTATCTACAAAAGGGCCCTTCTTTGTTGAACGACTCATAAGATTACCTCCCTTCTACTTGCGGCGCTTGACAATATATTTATCCGAAGCCTTATTTTTCTTTCTGGTCTTGTAGCCAAGGGTCGGTTTGCCCCAAGGTGTAACAGGACTCTTCCGTCCAATAGGCGATTTACCTTCGCCACCGCCATGGGGATGATCCACCGGGTTCATGGCAACACCGCGCACGTGGGGTCTTTTGTTCATCCAGCGAGATCTACCTGCTTTGCCAATAGAAATATTCTCATGTTCAATGTTTCCTACTTGACCAACAGTAGCTCGGCACAGTTCAGAAACCATTCTCATTTCTCCTGAAGGCAATCTTAGGGTCACCATACCGCTCTCTCTTGCCATGAGCTGGGCTGATGTGCCGGCCGATCTTACCATCTGGCCTCCCTTACCCGGGATAAGCTCAATATTGTGAACTGTAGTTCCCACAGGTATGTCTGCAAGATTTAAGGCATTGCCCGGCTTTATATCCGCGCCTTTACCGGACTGAACAATATCTCCAACTGTAACTCCGGCCGGGGCCAAAATATACCTTTTTTCGCCGTCTGCATACGATAATAATGCAATATAAGCGCTGCGATTTGGATCGTACTCAATTCCTGCTACCTTGGCCGGCACGCCGTCTTTATCTCTTTTGAAATCAATTATTCTATATTTACGCTTGTGGCCGCCGCCGCGATGTCTTATAGTTTCCCTGCCTTGCATGTTGCGGCCGGCTTTATTCTTCAAAATTTCTACCAATGACCGTTCAGGTTCTACTTTTGTAATTTCCTCGAATGTGGGAACGCTCATAAACCTGCGCCCGGGTGTGGTAGGTTTAAACTTTTTTATAGCCACATTATTCCCTCCTTCTCTGTAAAGCTAAGTCTCTTCGTGGCCATTTTATGCTACATGGATTCGAAGAACTCAATTGTTTTACTCTTATCAGTTAGTGTTACTATGGCTTTCTTCCAATCGGGCCGCTTACCTTCGAATCTGCCCATTCTTTTCATTTTGCCTCTCATATTTACAGTGTTAACTTTAGCAACTTCCACCCCGAATATAGACTCTAATGCGTTTTTTATCTCGGTTTTATTTGACCTTTTGTCAACCACAAACGTATATTTTTTCTGCTGCTGCATATCCATGGTTTTTTCTGTAATGAGCGGTTTTATAATGATGTCATGCGGATCTTTCATCCTGCATACACCTCCTCTACCAGCTCAGCTGCCTCTTTTGTAATAATTAAGTTGTCATAATCTAGGATGTCGTATATGTTCAGCGTATTAACATATGTGGTTTTAACTGTCGGAAGATTGCGTGCAGATTTTTCCACATTTTCATCTTTTCCGGCTATTACTATTAGAGCTTTTTTGTCTGCATTTAAATTTTTCAATATGGAAATCATTTCTTTTGTTTTTGGTGCTTCTAAGGAAAGCTCATCTAATACTATAAGTTCATTATCTACAACTTTTGCGCTAAGAGCTGACTTTAGTGCAAATCTTTTAAGCTTCTTTGGCATAGCAGCCTTATATGAACGAGGCTTGGGCCCAAAGATTATACCGCCCTTTCTCCACAAAGGCGATCTTATACTGCCATGGCGGGCTCTGCCGGTGCCTTTTTGGCGCCACGGTTTTCTGCCACCGCCGGCTACTTCGGCTCTTGTTAGTGTACTTGATGTTCCTTGTCTTTGATTTGCAAGATAATTTACAACTGCCCTGTGCATTATATCAGGTCGGACTTCAACCCCGAAAATATCATCGGAAAGCTCAATCTCTCCTACTTGCTCTCCTTTTGTATTGAACATGCTTACTTTAGGCATTGGGCTCCTCCTTTCCTAATTATTTCCCGCTTTTTACAGTATTTTTTATAAATAGCAGTGATTTTTTTGCTCCCGGTACAGAGCCCTTGACAACCAATATATTTTTTTCCGGGATAACTTTTACAATTTCTAAATTTTGCACTGTAGTTTTTTCTGCTCCCATGTGCCCGGGTCTCTTATTTCCTTTAAATACTCTTGCAGGATCAGTGGCGCCTCCGGAACCTGGTCTGCGGTGGTACATGGAGCCATGCCCCATGGGGCCTCGGTTAAAATTCCAGCGCTTTACTCCACCTGCAAAACCCTTTCCCTTGGATATACCCGTAACATCTACTTTTTCGCCGGGTTGAAAAATATCTGCTTTTATTTCATCGCCTACATTATATTTTGCTGCATCTTTAATCTTGAATTCTTTAATATATCTTTTAAATTTCAGCTGATTCTTTACAAATTCGCCTTTTTCCGGCTTATTTAGTGTTCTTTCTTTAATATCTTCATAACCTACTTTAATTGCAGTGTAGCCATCGTTTTCAACGGTTTTCTTTTGAATTACCAGGCATGGTCCCGCTTCAATAAGTGTTACCGGCAAAGCTTCACCTGTTTCATTAAAGATTTGGGTCATGCCAAGTTTCTTACCTAAAATGGCTTTTGAAATCATCACAATCACCTCCTGTTGCTACAGCTTTATCTCTATATCGACTCCTGCCGGCAAGTCCAGTCTCATAAGGGCATCAACCGTTTTTTGATTAGGTTGCTGAATGTCTATTAGTCTCTTGTGAGTTCTGGATTCAAACTGTTCTCGGGCATCCTTATACTTGTGTGGAGCCCGAAGTATAGTCACTATACTGCGGTCCGTAGGTAAAGGTATAGGCCCCGATACTTTGGCCCCGGTTCGTTTGGCCGTCTCGATTATTTTTTTTGCTGATTGGTCAAGTATCTCATGGTCAAAAGCCTTCAGACGAATTCTTATCTTTTGATGGGCCATCTTGCTTCCCTCCTTGCATTCGGATTTATTGTTTGCGTATTATTTAGTTCTCGATTACCTCTGTTACTACACCTGCTCCAACTGTTCTTCCACCTTCACGGATAGCAAATCTAAGTCCGGGTTCGATGGCTATAGGAGCTATTAGCTCTATGTCCATTACTACGTTGTCTCCGGGCATTACCATCTCTGTGCCTTCAGGAAGCTTGATTGTTCCTGTGACGTCGGTTGTCCTGAAGTAGAACTGAGGACGATAGCCGTTAAAGAAGGGAGTATGTCTTCCGCCTTCTTCTTTCTTTAGAACATAAACCTGACCTTTAAATTTGGTGTGGGGTTTAATGCTGCCGGGTTTTGCAAGGACCATTCCTCTTTCAACTTCGTCTCTGTTTATGCCGCGAAGAAGAACTCCTACGTTGTCTCCGGCTTCTGCGGTATCAAGGAGCTTTCTGAACATCTCAAGGCCTGTTACCACTGTCTTTCTTGTCTCTTCGGCAAGGCCTACGATTTCAACTTCGTCTCCTACCTTAACTGTTCCTCTTTCAACTCTTCCTGTTACAACGGTGCCTCTTCCTGTGATGGTAAATACGTCTTCTATAGGCATGAGGAAGGGTTTGTCTACTTCACGCTGGGGTGTGGGTATATAGGTATCTATGGTATCTATAAGCTCCCATATGGGGCCGCACCACTTGCAGTCTCTTTTGCCGCAGCCGCACTCTAATGCTTTTAAGGCTGAACCCTTTACTATGGGTATTTCGTCTCCGGGAAATCCGTATTCGGTTAAGAGCTCTCTTACTTCCATTTCAACTAATTCTATTAATTCTTCGTCATCTACCATGTCGGTCTTGTTTAAAAAGACTACGATGTAGGGGACGCCTACCTGACGGGCAAGAAGTATATGCTCTCTTGTCTGAGGCATTGGGCCGTCAGCTGCCGATACTACAAGTATTGCTCCGTCCATCTGGGCTGCGCCTGTTATCATGTTCTTTACATAGTCAGCATGGCCCGGGCAGTCCACGTGGGCATAGTGGCGTTTTTCTGTTTCATATTCCACGTGGGATATTGCAATCGTTATTCCACGCTCTCTTTCTTCAGGAGCTTTGTCTATATTGCTGTAGTCTACGAAGTTTGAAAGTCCCGCATCAGATAAAACCTTTGTTATTGCTGCGGTAAGAGTTGTTTTGCCGTGGTCTACGTGACCTATTGTCCCTATATTAATATGGGGCTTTTTTCTTTCATATTTTTGCTTTGCCATGGTTATCCTCCTTAGATATTAGATAATTTTATTTTATAATCTAATCATTACTTGTTAATTATAGTATCTGCTATACTCTTGGGAACTTCAGCATAGTGTGAAAATTGCATGGTATATATGCCTCGTCCTTGAGTCTTCGACCTTAAGTCGGTGGCATATCCAAACATTTCCGAAAGAGGCACATATGCATGAACTATTTGAGCGCCTGCTCTAGGCTCAATGCCCTCAATCTGTCCTCTTCTGGAATTTATATCTCCTATAACATCGCCTAAATATTCATCCGGCACTACTACTTCCACCTTCATTATAGGTTCTAGAAGAACCGGATCCGCTTTCTTCATACCTTCTTTAAAAGCTATTGAAGCGGCTATTTTGAATGCCATTTCAGATGAGTCGACTTCATGGTAGGAACCATCAAAAAGCGTAACTCTTACATCAACTACAGGATATCCTGCCAGCACACCGCTTGTAAGAGCCTCCTGTACACCTTGATCAACTGCAGGAATAAATTCCTTCGGAATCACGCCGCCTACAATCTTGTTGACAAATTCATATCCTTTGCCAGGCTCAAGCGGTTCAAGTTCCAGCCAAACATGGCCATACTGACCGCGGCCGCCTGACTGTCTTACAAATTTGCCCTCGGATTTAACCGATTTACGTATAGTTTCTTTGTAAGCTACCTGCGGTTTGCCTACACTAGCTTCTACCTTAAATTCCCTCATCATCCTATCGACTATTATTTCCAAGTGAAGTTCTCCCATACCGGCTATAATGGTTTGACCTGTCTCTTGATCAGTGTATGTTTTGAATGTAGGATCTTCTTCAGCAAGCTTCTGCAGGGCAATACCCATTTTATCTTGGTCTGCTTTAGTCTTTGGCTCAATCGCTACGCGGATAACCGGTTCAGGAAACTGCATAGACTCTAGGAGAATTGGGTGTTCTTCGCTGCATAAGGTATCTCCTGTTGTAGTATCCTTAAAGCCTACAGCCGCCGCAATATCTCCTGTCATTACTTCTTCCACGTCTTGGCGGTGATTTGCATGCATAAACAGAATGCGGCCTACCCGCTCTTTCTTATTCTTTGTTGAATTGTAGACGTATGAGCCGGCCTTAAGGGTGCCGGAATACACTCTAAAATACGTGAGCTTTCCTACATATGGATCGCTTACAATCTTGAAAGCCAATGCCGAAAACGGCTCATCATCGCTTGGATGTCTTTCTATTTCTTCGCCTGTTAAAGGATCTATACCTTTTACTGCCGGTATGTCAAGAGGCGAAGGCAAATAATATATTATCGCATCTAATAGCTGCTGAACGCCTTTATTTCTATATGAAGAACCGCAGAGCACAGGAGTAAATTTAACTTCTACGCATCCTTTTCTTATAGCTCGGCGTATCTCTTCG
This sequence comes from Tepidanaerobacter syntrophicus, assembly GCF_001485475.2. NCBI lineage: Bacteria > Bacillati > Bacillota > Clostridia > Thermosediminibacterales > Tepidanaerobacteraceae > Tepidanaerobacter > Tepidanaerobacter syntrophicus. The sequence continues at coordinate 63,742 of NZ_DF977000.1, forward strand.
TCTTCTATTTCTTCACCTTCGAGATATTTCATCATCAGCTCGTCATCAACATCAGATAATGCTTCTAACATCTTATCCCGGTATAGCTTTGCCTTATCTTTAATTTCTTCCGGTATTTCGTCTTCTTCTATTTCAGTGCCCATTTCATTTTTAAATATATAGGCTTTTTGATGTACTAAATCTACAATACCTCTAAAATTGTCTTCACTGCCTATAGGTATCTGGATAGGAACCGGCACGGCTCCAAGCCTTTCCTTCATCATGGATATAACGTTTTCAAAATCTGCTCCCATTATATCCATTTTGTTTACATAAGCAATTCTCGGAACTCTATATTTATCGGCTTGACGCCATACTGTTTCCGATTGAGGCTCTACGCCTCCCTTTGCACAAAAAACAGCCACTGAACCGTCTAGAACTCGCAAAGACCTTTCTACTTCTACCGTAAAGTCCACGTGCCCTGGCGTATCGATAATATTTATACGATGACCTTTCCATAAACACGTCGTTGCAGCTGATGTTATGGTGATTCCTCTTTCCTGTTCTTGAGCCATCCAATCCATTACAGCTGATCCTTCGTGAGTTTCTCCCATTTTATGAACTTTGCCGGTGTAAAAAAGGATTCTTTCAGTCGTTGTGGTTTTACCGGCATCTATATGTGCCATGATACCTATATTTCTAATTTTATCTAATGTAATTTGCCTAGGCACAATATTACACTCCTTTCATATGCCACGTCCTTGCTGTTCAGCAGCCGGTTACCACCTGTAATGCGCAAAGGCTTTGTTTGCCTCAGCCATTTTATGGGTTTCTTCCCTCTTTTTAACTGCTCCGCCTACATTATTAGCTGCATCCATGATCTCTCCGGCCAATCTTTCTGCCATGGTTCGCTCATTGCGCTTGCGTGCATAGTCAACTATCCAGCGGATTCCAAGTGTGAGTCTTCTTTCCTGTCTTACATCAGAAGGCACCTGATAGGTAGCTCCTCCGACTCTCCTTGGCCTTACTTCAAGGACAGGCATTACATTCTTCATGGCTTCTTGAAAAACTTCTATTGGATCTTTTCCTGTTTTCTGCCTGATAATATCAAATGCAAGATAGCAGTTTTTCTGAGCCACACCTTTCTTGCCGTCATACATTACTTTATTTATAAGTTTTGTTACCAGTTTGTCTCCATAAAGAGGATCTTCTTGAACTGGTCTTCGAAATATATGGCCACGTCTTGGCATTATATCCCTCCTTCACTGATTATTTTTTCTTGGGCCTTTTAGCCCCATAAAGAGACCTACCTTGTCTGCGATCCGCAACACCTGCGGCATCAAGGGTTCCGCGGATAATATGATATCTGACACCAGGAAGGTCTTTGACCCTGCCTCCTCTGAGCAATACAACCGAGTGCTCTTGCAGGTTATGGCCAATGCCCGGGATGTATGCTGTGACCTCAATACCGTTTGTAAGTCTAACCCTTGCAATCTTTCTCAGTGCTGAGTTAGGTTTCTTTGGTGTAGTAGTTTTAACAACTGTACATACTCCTCGCTTTTGAGGACAACCCTTGAGAGCAGGAGCTGCTGACTTGTATTCTACCTTTTTTCTTCCTTTTCTTACCAGCTGGTTTATGGTTGGCAATCCGGCACCTCCTTCCGTAGATTAAATTAATGTAAAAAAGATGCCCCCGCTTTTATAGGGGCATCTTAAATACAACCGGTCATAAATTTAAGATTGCAGCAGAGGCTGCCCCTACCTGAATTCCACAGGCTTCCCCCAATTCTTTCATAGTAGCGACAGGTATAACCTCAATGCCTTTTTCTTTGCATATTTCTCTAAGTCCTGATACAACATGTTCTTCAGCATCTTCAGCTATGAAAACAACTTTTACCTGGTTTTTTTCAATGGCTTTTAATGTCTGCTTTGTCCCTATAGTTTTTTTGGGGGCTTTTTTCAGTTCTTCCAGCATTTTGTGCCCTCCTCTTTTTCATTTATAAAAGAGAGCCAAAGACACACTTTAATATTCTACCATCATAGATTTCGGCTGTCAATAAGCAAATCCTCTTTAGTTGCAGAAATTTCATCTTCCGACTTTTCGTCAGGTGTATGAATTTTTATATTTTTGTAGCAATTCATTCCTGTTCCTGCAGGTATAAGCTTGCCGAGAATTACATTTTCTTTAAGGCCAAGAAGTGAATCCGTCTTTCCCTTGATAGCCGCATCTGTTAAAACTCTTGTAGTTTCTTGGAACGAAGCGGCAGAAAGGAAAGAATCAGTAGCAAGAGATGCCTTAGTAATACCCAATAACACACGTTTGCCTTCTGCAGGTGCTTTGCCGGCGCTTATCATTTCGTTATTCAGCTCCTCAAACTCAAAGATGTCTATGAGCTCGCCTGGCAGAAGATCTGTATCGCCGGGCTTTTCTACTTTTATTTTTCTTAGCATCTGCCGGATAATTACTTCGATATGCTTATCGTTAATATCTACGCCCTGAAGTCTATAAACCTTAAGCACTTCCTGCAAAAGATAAGTTTGAACTCCTCTTACGCCTTTTATCTTCAATATATCGTGAGGGTTTACAGAGCCTTCACAAAGTTCATCGCCGGCTTCGATTACATCCCCATTTTCTACAGTAAGGCGTGCTCCATAGGGCACGGTATATGTTTTGGTCTCGCCGGTGCTTGTAGTAACTTCTACTTCCCTCTTTTTCTTGCTTTCAACTATTTTAACTGTGCCGCTAACTTCACTTATTACAGCTTGACCTTTAGGTTTGCGTGCTTCAAACAATTCTTCTACACGAGGTAGACCCTGGGTAATGTCCTGCCCTGCGACACCACCAGTATGGAACGTCCTCATAGTAAGCTGGGTGCCGGGTTCACCGATGGACTGTGCGGCAATTATTCCTACAGACTCTCCAATATCTACAGGCTTACCTGTAGCCATATTCTTGCCATAGCACTTCACGCACACCCCGTGTCTTGTCCTACAAGTAAGAACTGAACGAATCTTAAGCTCCTTTATCCCTGCATTAATAATGCGATTTGCTATGCTTTCAGTTATAAGTTCATCGGCAGCTACTAAAATCTCGCCGGTTTGTGGGTCTTTTACATCTTCGGCGGCATACCGACCTTCAATTCGTTCTTTAAGGCCTTCTATAACTCCGCTGCCGTCTTTGATTGCCTTTACTACTATTCCTTCGGTTGTGCCGCAGTCAGTTTCTCTTACTATAACATCCTGGCTCACATCTACAAGCCTTCTGGTTAGATAACCTGAGTCTGCCGTTCTTAAAGCTGTATCTGCTAAGCCTTTTCGTGCTCCATGTGTCGATATAAAATACTCAAGAACAGTTAAGCCTTCTCTAAAATTAGCCTTGATTGGAAGGTCGATTATTCTGCCTGACGGGTCTGCCATAAGACCTCGCATTCCTGCCAGCTGTCTTATCTGCTGCTTATTGCCTCGAGCGCCTGAATTTGCCATCATATACAGCGGGTTAAACCGGTCAAGGGAATTCATAAGAGCATCTGTTACTTTTTCAGTAGCCTCGCTCCAGATATTAAGCACGTTTTCATAGCGCTCTTCTTCAGAAATAAGACCTTTTCTATATAGCTGTTCAACCTGTTCTACTTTCTTATCAGCTTCTGCTAAGATTTCTTCTTTCTCTTTTGGAACCTCTATATCTGAAATACCGATGGTTATGCCGGCTTTTGTTGCATAATCAAAGCCTTTCTTTTTTATTTTATCAAGAACTTGAGCTGTAACAGTTGTGCCGTGAAGGCGATAGCAGCGCTCAATTATATCTCCTAATTTGCTTTTATCTACAAGTGTATTAAGCTCCGGTTCAAACAAATTTTCTTCCTTTGTTCTGTCTACATAACCTAAATCTTGGGGTATGCCTTCATTAAATATTAAGCGTCCGGCTGTAGTTTTTATAATCTTATGGCGCTCTATACCATTAATATTTCTTTTGATTCTAACATTCACTATTGCATGTAGGCCTATTTCTCCCATTTCATAGGCAAGCACTGTCTCTTCAGGACTTGAGAAAAATCTGCCTTCGCCCTTTTCTCCTGGTCTTTCTATTGTAAGATAATAGGAGCCTAAAACCATATCCTGAGTAGGTGTTACAACCGGTTTGCCGTCTTGAGGCTTTAGTATATTATTTATAGAAAGCATCAAAACCCGCGCTTCTGCCTGAGCTTCTGCTGAAAGAGGCAAATGAACAGCCATCTGGTCTCCATCAAAGTCAGCATTGTATGCAGTGCATACCAGTGGATGTATCTGTATTGCTCTGCCTTCCACCAGCACCGGTTCGAACGCCTGAATTCCTAAGCGGTGCAGAGTAGGAGCCCTGTTTAAAAGCACCGGATGCTCTTTTATAATGTCCTCGAGAACATCCCAAACCTCAGGTCTTACACGTTCTACCATGCGTTTTGCGCTTTTTATGTTATGAGCAAAACCGTCTGTAACTAATTTCTTCATCACAAAAGGTTTAAAAAGTTCAAGTGCCATTTCCTTTGGAAGACCGCATTGATAAAGTTTTAGTTCCGGACCGACTACGATAACAGATCTTCCCGAATAGTCAACACGCTTGCCCAAAAGATTTTGCCTGAATCTGCCCTGCTTGCCTTTGAGCATATCGCTCAATGACTTTAATGGTCTGTTTCCGGGTCCTGTAACCGGCCGGCCTCGTCTGCCGTTGTCAATTAGAGCATCTACAGCTTCTTGAAGCATTCTTTTTTCATTTCTTACTATAATATCAGGAGCTCCAAGATCTAAAAGTCTTTTAAGCCGGTTATTTCTATTAATGACTCTTCTGTATAAGTCATTTAAATCTGATGTGGCAAAGCGTCCGCCGTCAAGCTGCACCATCGGTCTTAGGTCAGGCGGAATTACAGGTACAACATCTAAAATCATCCATTCAGGCTTATTGCCTGATTTTTTAAATGCCTCAACTACTTCCAACCGTCTTAAAATCTTTACCCTTTTTTGTCCCGTAGCATCCTTTAGCTCTGATCGAAGCTCTTTCGAAAGCTTTTCGCAATCTATTTCTGAAAGAAGCTCTCTTACAGCTTCGGCCCCCATTGCAGCTCTAAAACTGTCGCCGTATTTATCCCTAAATTCTCGATACTCTTTCTCGTTTAACAATTGTTTTTTCATCAAAGGAGTATCGCCGGCATTTGTAACTACATATGAAGCAAAATAAATGATCTTTTCCAACGCTCTAGGCGACATATCTAGGATTAATCCTATGCGGCTCGGTATTCCTTTCAAAAACCATATATGAGATACCGGTGCCGCCAGTTCAATATGTCCCATTCTTTCACGGCGGACCTTTGATTTTGTAACTTCAACTCCGCAGCGGTCGCAAATGACACCTTTATATCTAATTCTCTTATATTTTCCGCAATGACATTCCCAATCTTTTACAGGTCCAAAAATACGTTCGCAAAACAGCCCGTCTTTTTCCGGCTTAAGAGTTCTATAGTTAATGGTCTCCGGCTTTTTCACTTCACCTTTAGACCATGCTCTGATTTGTTCCGGTGAGGCAAGGCCGATTTTTATGGAATCAAATTCATTGAGTTCCAATAATTATTCTCTCCCTTCACTCTTGGTTAGGGTCTTAAAATTCCCAGCCAACCACTCTATTCATCATCGTCATCGTCTTCATCTTCGATATTAAGGCTTATGAAATCATCCATATCCTCATCTTCTTCATCTTCATCTTCGTCGTCTGTGTAGTCATCGTATTTATCATCGGTTGTACTGCCACTTCTTATGCTCATTATGCCTGTAGTTGCCCCTACAAGCTTTTCTTCGCTTTCCAAGCCTTCTAAATTTATATCCATAGGAGCTTCTTCTTCCTCTTCGTCGTCATCTTCTTTGAGCTGAATTTCTCCGGCATCTTCTGACAAAATCCTTACATCAAGTGCCAAAGACTGAAGCTCTTTTATTAAGACTTTGAACGATTCCGGTATGCCCGGCTCAGGCACATTTTCGCCTTTTACAATAGCTTCGTATGTCTTCACACGTCCTGTAACATCGTCTGATTTCACCGTAAGCATTTCCTGCAGCGTGTAGCTTGAGCCATAGGCTTCTAGTGCCCAAACTTCCATTTCTCCAAATCTCTGACCGCCAAACTGAGCTTTTCCTCCCAGTGGCTGCTGAGTGACCAGTGAATAGGGGCCTGTAGAACGAGCATGAATTTTGTCGTCTACCAAGTGGGCAAGTTTAAGCATATACATATAACCTACGGTTACCCGCCTGTCAAAAGGAAGACCTGTTCTTCCATCCCGCAATTCTACTTTTCCGTCTTCTGTAAGATTTGCTTTTCTTAAAGTCTCAAATATCTCTTCTTCTTGTGCACCATCAAAAACAGGTGTAGCCACATACCATCCGAGGGCTCTAGCCGCCCATCCCAGATGGGTTTCAAGCACCTGGCCTATGTTCATACGCGAAGGCACTCCTAAAGGATTCAATACAATATCTATCGGCGTTCCGTCCGGGAGAAAAGGCATGTCCTCTGCAGGTAATATCCTTGAAATAACACCTTTGTTTCCATGACGTCCTGCCATTTTGTCTCCTTCAGATATTTTTCGCTTTTGGGCAATATAAACTCTTACAAGTTCGTTGACACCAGGAGAAAGTTCATCGTTGTTTTCCCGGGTAAAGATTTTAACGTCCACAACAATACCATACTCACCATGAGGGACTCTCAGGGATGTATCTCTTACTTCTCTAGCTTTCTCACCAAAGATAGCCCTCAAAAGTCGTTCTTCCGCCGTAAGTTCAGTTTCGCCTTTCGGTGTAACTTTTCCGACTAATATGTCGCCTGCCTGAACTTCTGCACCTATTCTTATAATTCCCCGCTCATCTAAATCTTTTAGTGCATCTTCGCCAACATTGGGAATATCTCTTGTGATTTCTTCGGGACCTAGTTTTGTATCGCGAGATTCAGCTTCATACTGTTCAATATGAATTGAAGTAAATACATCATCTTTTACGAGCCGTTCAGATAATAATATAGCATCTTCGTAATTGTAACCTTCCCAAGGCATAAAAGCCACAAGTACATTGCGCCCTAATGCTAATTCACCATGGTCAGTTGAGGGGCCGTCAGCTATAGGCTGGCGTTTTTCCACTCTTTCCCCTCGCTTTACGATGGGTCTTTGATTTATACAGGTACCTTGATTTGATCTTATAAATTTATGAACTTTGTATACATCTAAGCCTTTATCGCTGTCACGCCGCACTACAATTTCTCTTCCTGTGACTCTTTCTACAACACCGCTGTTTTTCGCCAGAATCATTACTCCAGAATCCATGGCGACTTTATGCTCTATACCTGTTCCCACAAAAGGTGCTTCCGGTATTAAAAGCGGCACTGCCTGGCGCTGCATGTTAGAACCCATTAAAGCTCGATTAGCATCATCATGTTCTAGGAACGGAATAAGGGCTGTTGCAACTGAAACAAGCTGTTTCGGGGAGACGTCCATATAGTCTACTTCTTCGGGGGATACAATGATATTCTCGTCTGCATATCTTGCAATGATCTTTTTCTCTACAAAGTGTCCTTCTTCATCTAAGGGAGCATTTGCCTGGGCTATAATATAAAGGTCTTCTTCATCAGCTGTAAGGTAGTCAATTTTGTCTGTAACAATGCCCCGTTCCTTGTCAACCTTTCGGTAAGGTGTCTCAATAAAGCCATACTGGTTTACTCTGGCAAATGTACTAAGAGAACCAATTAAACCGATATTAGGTCCTTCAGGGGTTTCTATAGGACACATACGGCCATAGTGAGAGTGGTGCACGTCTCGCACTTCAAAACCTGCTCTATCGCGGCTTAAGCCTCCGGGTCCAAGGGCACTGAGTCTACGCTTGTGTGTAAGTTCAGCAAGAGGGTTCGTCTGATCCATGAATTGTGAAAGCTGGCTGCTGCCAAAAAATTCTTTTATAGCTGCTACAACAGGGCGAATATTTATAAGGCCTTGAGGTGTAATAGTATCCACATCCTGTATAGTCATACGTTCTTTAACCACTCGTTCCATTCTGGCAAGGCCTATGCGAAATTGATTCTGCAATAATTCGCCTACAGACCTTAGTCGTCTATTTCCAAGATGGTCTATATCATCTACGTTCCCAACTTTATAGGGTAAATTTATAAAGTAATTGACAGAGGCTATAATATCTTCAATTGTTATATGCTTTTCAGATCTATGGCCTTCAGGGCAGCTTTCTTCTGAATATCCATTACTTATAACCTTTACAATCTTTGGATGATATTCGCCTTGCGCCTTAGCTTCTCCATAGTCAGGAGGCAATTCTATTTTTAGTTCTTTTATGCGCAAAGACTCTAAAAGCTCTGCTTTCTCTCTAGTTATCTTTTCGCCTTTTTTAAGGACTATTTCACCTGTCTGAGGATTTTCTATATCTTCGCCGCTTATTTTTCCAATGATTCGATCTCTTAATCTTAATTTTTTATTGAATTTATATCGGCCAACTTTTGCTAAATCATACCTTTTTGGATCAAAAAAAAGCGAATCAAGTAATGCCTTTGCGTTTTCTACGGTTGGCGGCTCACCGGGTCTTAAACGTTTATATATTTCAATTAGAGCTTCGTTTTGATTTTCGGTGCTGTCTTTTTCAAATGTCCTTAGGATTTTCTCATCTTCGCCTAGCAGTTCTAGTATTTGAGCATTTGTTCCGTATCCTAAAGCTCTGATAAGAACTGTAACCGGCATTTTACGGGTTCTATCCACACGAACATAAAGGACTTCATTTGCATCTTGCTCAAGTTCCAGCCATGCACCTCTATTGGGCATAACTGTTCCGGAAAATAATTCTTTGCCGTTTTTGTCTCGCTGGCTGTTAAAATACACGCCGGGAGACCGGACAAGCTGGCTTACGATGACTCGTTCTGCACCGTTAATAATAAAGGTGCCGTTTTCTGTCATTATAGGGAAATCCCCCATAAAAACTTCTTGCTCTTTAACTTCGCCTGTTTCCTTATTTATTAATCTGACTTTGACTTTAAGGGGAACAGCGTAAGTAACATCTCTTTCACGGCATTCATCTTCAGAATACTTAGGCGTGCTTTCAAGCTGATAATCAATAAATTCAAGTACTAAGTTGCCCGTAAAATCTTCAATCGGTGATACATCGCGAAACACTTCTGCAAGTCCTTCATCCAAGAACCATTGGTACGAATCTCGCTGAATTTCGATTAAATCAGGCATCTCCATAACTTCATTAATTTTCGAGTAGCTCCATCGGGTGCGATTGCCTACGGAAATAGGTTTAACCAAGTTTCCTTCTCTCCTTTTTATAAGTAAAAATAGCCAAAAGCTGTTTGATTGTTGCTTTTGGTTTTTATAGTAAAATAGTGTATATTAATTATGATTTACTTTATTATGATTTACTTTTTTATTTTTAAACTCGCGTCCAAATCATTTTTAAAAGTAAATATTTGGCATAGTTTTTGCATGTAACGATTATTATGCAGTTTATTATGATATCACATTATTGCAATACTGTCAATCCGGACTTTAGCAAGATGTCAAGTAATTTTTTGGTTTTTTATAAGTTGAATTTGTCGTTTTCGTAAAAATTTTATTGAAAGGAAAGTGTTTTGCTTGTCGCTTATTGAATTTATAGACGTAAGTTTTGAAAGTGGAAATGATAAAATCTTAGATCATATTTCATTTATTGCTGAAGAGGGAGATTATATTTCAATTGTCGGGCCTTCAGGAAGCGGAAAAACCACCTTATTAAAGCTATGTAATCATCTGATAAGCCCAACTTATGGCACCATTTTATATAATAATAAGGATTTAAACGAATATGAGCCTACTGAACTTCGGAAAAAAATAATTTATTGTTCTCAAATTCCTTGTCTTTTTCCGGATACTGTCATGGACAATATTAAATTTCCCTTTCAAATAAGGGGACTTAAAACTGATATGGAAAAAATCAGCAAGATTTTCTCCATGTTTAAAATGTCTACAGATTATTTAAGTAAAAGGGTTAATGTTCTTTCGGGCGGTGAAAAGCAGAGGATAGCCCTTATTCGTGCTTTACTGTTTAAGCCTGAAATACTTCTTTTAGATGAAGTAACATCTGCCCTTGATCCTGAGAACACAAAAATTGTAGAAAATATTATAGTCTCGCTGAACAAGGAGAATACTGCAATTTTTTGGGTAACTCATAATCCTGAACAAAGCCGCAAATTTGCAAATAAACTTCTTTATATAGAGGCAGGTAAAATAAAATCATTGGAGGTTTTAAAATGAACTCTTCAGCCAACATAAGCATTCCTTCGCTTTTTATAGCATCATCCCTTGTTATGGTAACTGTCTTTTTTTCTTATTGGCAAAAACTCAAACTCGAAAAAGAAATCATTATTAGTGTAATAAGAGCAATAGTTCAACTTGTCGCAGTGGGATATGTCTTGGAATATATCTTTGGCCTGCAAAGTCCTTTATTCACAACTCTTTTACTCATTTTTATGGCATTTAACGCAGCATATAATGCATCAAAGAGAGGAAAGGGTATAAAAAACGGCCTTGTAATATCTTTTGTATCGATTATGGCAGGCACCATGGCTACATTAATTATTCTCGTTTTTTCCGGTGCTATCCGTTATCAGCCATATCAAATTATACCTGTAGGAGGAATGATTATAAGCAACGCAATGGTTGCATTAGGTCTATGTTACAATCAGCTTCTTTCAGATTTTAAAAACAAGCAGGATGAGATTGAAACAAAATTATCAATTGGAGCTGATATTTTACCTGCCTCTGTTAACATTATCCGTGAATCCATAAAAACCAGTATGCTTCCGACAATTGATTCCGCAAAGACACTGGGCATCGTATCGCTTCCGGGAATGATGACAGGGTTGATTCTTGCAGGAACTTCACCTCTTGAAGCTATAAAATATCAGATAATGGTAACATTTATGCTGCTTTCTACCACGTCAATATCTTCGTTCATAGCTTGTTACCTTTCATATAGGGGCTTTTTCAATGAAAGAAAACAACTGATTTATATAAAATAGTCCAATTTCAATTTAAATTACCTCAAGAAGTGTCATCATGCCTCCAAGACAGATAAAAACTGCACTTACAATCTTTTGAAGAGTTTTTTCATTTACTTTGTTCGCATAGAAACTACCAACTGTGCCGCCGGCAACTGCACCTATAGCTAAAAAGCATCCTAATATCAGATTGATATTGCCCCGCACCGCGTAACCTATGGTCGAAGAAAGAGCTGTCATTGACATTATAAGGGTGGATGTTCCTATGGCTTTATGAAGTGGATAAGACATTATAATTATTAATGCCAGAAGAATCATTACTCCGCCTCCGGCCCCAAATATGCCGCTTATAATACCTATACCGATTCCGACTATCACTGCCAAAACTATCTGTTGCCATCTTTTTTTAAAACGAAGTGCTCTCTTTTCAGCCTCTTTTTCAGTGCCGCCCTCATTTTTGCTGCTTCTGCTTAACATCATAATTCCTGAAATCAAAAGGAAAATCCCAAAGAGAGACGATAAAGAGCCTTCGTTAATTTGGCTTGCAAACATGGCGCCCAGTTGGGCTCCGGCAATCGATGAAACAGCAATCCATGCTCCTGCTCTAAGGTCTACATTTCCATTTTTAAAATAATTGTATGATACGGTAAGAGAAGCGATAACATCTACAAATAGGCTCGTCCCAATTGCGGCATGCGTGTTAACATGAAAAAGCATCGTCAAAGCCGGCACAACCACCATGACGCCGCTTGCGCCTATGAGACTTGTAATAATTCCTGTAATTATACCAACAACTATAGCAAAGAAATAAGACACCATACTCGAAAATGACATCTCCTTTATTCTGATAAGTTTTATATTATTCTGATAAGTTTTATAAATGAGGTAAAAAAATTCTATAACTTGATTTTCAAGATGTCAAGATTTAAAAACATTTTTAGATAATCATTAAAAAATTCAAGTCTTTTATTAAATTACCCCCATAAGCGCTATATTGCCTATGGGGGTAATTTAATTATTTATTGATTTTAAAGCTTGCTATGTTTCTTAAATAATCTTTGCAATTGCATAAGCTTCTTGCACTGCATCTATAAACTTTCTCGGGCTTATGCAGTCGCCTATAGCATATATTTCTTCCGTTTCATCTTTTAGGCTCTCATAAAGCTTGTTGTCAGATGTCAAGCCAGTAGCAATTATCACTGTGTCAGCATTTATAGTTTGAGTTTCTCCTTTTTCATTCTCTACGATGATTCCTTCCGGTATAATTTCTTTTAATTTCAGGCCTGTCCTACTGTTAATTTGTTCTTCTTGCAATTTCTCTAAAAGTGATAGTCTTGCAAGGTAAATAACGTCTTGGGCCACTTCAGGCAGCATATCCACTAAAGTAATATCTTTCTTGCCTTGTTCTTTAAGAAACAGCGCTGTCTCACATCCTACTAGCCCCGCGCCTACAATGACAATTTTGTCTCCTACTTCTTCATCCTTATAATTTACTAAAAGATTTGTTGCAAGCTTTACATTGCTCCTATCAATTCCAGGCACTGCCGGAACATATGGCGCCGACCCTGTGCATACTACTACCGCATCAGGTCTCACAGATGACACGAATTCGGGCGTAACTTCTGTATTTAATCTTATATCTACATTTGGATTTTCTTCTACTTGTTTTTTGAGCCATCTTAAATAAGCTGCTGTTTCTTTTTTGTATGCGGGAACTGCTGCTTCTATCAAATGGCCGCCTAGCTCACCGCTTTTTTCAGCAAGAATCACGCTGTGGCCTCTTTCAGCCAAGAACTTAGCCACTGTCATTCCTGCAGGACCGGCTCCGGCTACAAGAACTTGCTTTGGTTCCTTTGTTTTCGGAAGAGGCCCTTCGAATTCGCGCCCAAATTGTGGGTTAACGCTGCAAGCAGAGGATTTAGAGAAAAATACTCGATTTATACACTGAACGCAGCGAATGCAGGGAAGAATGTCATCTTCTTTTCCGGCTTTGGCCTTTTTTGGCCAGTATGGATCTGTTACAAATTGGCGAGCTATTCCTACAAAATCTGTTTTACCTTCTTCTAAGAGCTTTTCGCAGTATGCAGCATTCGGCAGTTTTCCATCTACAATAATAGGGATATTCACTGCCTTCTTTACCTCATATGCATAATCCACGGCAATTCCATCTTTAACATAAGGTGTTGGAATAAGAAGGCTCATTGCATCATAGGAACCTCGTCTAAGATGTAGCGCACCAATGTTCAGTGGCTCAAGCCTTTTAGCGATTTCAATTGTTTCTTCCAGTTCTCTTCCCCCGGCAAATCCATGATCTAGAGCTATCCCAACAATAAGTGGAAAATCATCTCCAACATTTGCACGTACACTTTCAATACATTCTAGTAGAAATCTCATGCGATTTTCAAGGCTTCCACCGTATTCGTCTTGTCTATGGTTCCAGCAAGATGAGAGGAACTGATCTCCTAAATACGCCAGAAAATGAACATAAATTGCATCAAATCCTGCCGCTTTAGCAAGACCTGCAGCTTTTCCGTAGGATTTAACAAGCTGTTTAATTTCATCTTTTGTCAGTTCCCTTGTTTTTACGTCAGGCATTGTTAGAAGTGGTATTTCCGAAGGGCCTACCGGCCTCTTATCAGGAAGAGGTTCATCTGCTATGCGGCCTGTCCCCGGTGAAAGTTCAATTGCTATTTTTGTTCCATATTTATGAACAGTTTCAGTAAGGTCGGTAAAATATTTTATTTCTGCGGCAGAATCAAATATGGGATAACCAAAAGTTTTTGGATAAGGATCGATATCTTTCTCAGCTTTTATATGCGCGGTAATTATTAAACCCGCCCCACCTTTGGCTCTTTCTTCATAATACTTAACAAATCTATCAGTGTACTTATCGCATACAGTAAAATTGGCATGTAAAGGTGAAAGAACAATACGGTTCTTCAAAGTCATAGATCCAATATTTGCCGGTTCAAAAAGTTTTGGATACTTCATGATAAGACCTCCTTATAATCTTTTCATTGGCCTTTAAAACTTGAATCTGTTTAAACCATGAAGTCCGAACTAAACCTTTAAATCTTTGCGCTATTTTTCGTTAGTTTTACATCACCCCTTTTTGTAAGTTTTATAACACAAAAAGCCCTACATTGTCTGATTACATGGGATTTACCGCAAATAATAGACTTTTGGGCTTTTATAGTTTGTATGAATCTGAGCATTTTTCGTTTTATTAAGTTGATAATAAAAAGATAATCCAAATGTTTGACTAAACAGATGAGTCCGTGCGTAATTCAAGATTTTCTACAAGATAAGCTTCCATGATATCTGATTCGCTTACTGTAATTTGGCTAATATTAAAATCTTCCATGATTGATTTGGCTATTAAAACTCCTGCTGTAATAATATCGGCTCTCTGCGGCATAAGGCCTTTAACCTTTAGTCTTTCTTCTGATGTTTTAAAAAGCAGTTTTAAAAATATGTCATCAATAGTCTGCTTATTTAACACATATCCATGAACTTTATTAGAATCGTAAACCTCCAGTTCTTGTGCGACAGCAGCAAGGGTTGTTAAGGTTCCGCCTACTCCAATAACAGTTACTTCTTTGCTTTCTTTAACTTTCTTAAAATAATCGGCAAAATCCTTTATCATCAGGTCAATTTGTTTGCGAGCTTGGGCAATTTCGTTAAAAGCAGGCGGATCTGACTTTATATACTTCTGTGTCCATCTGACTGCTCCGATAGGCAAGCTCTCGGCTTTTTCTATCTTTTCATCGTCGCCTAAAACAAATTCCGTTGAGTTTCCGCCTATATCTATTACCAAAGAAACTTCAACTGTTTTAAGTCCTAGCCTTGCTCCAAAAAACGACAAGAGAGCTTCTCGCTCTCCTGAAAGAATTTCTACATTAATTCCTATTTCTTTTGTCTTTTCTAAAAGTGCGCTGCTATTAGATGCTTCTCTGAGAGCGCTTGTCCCAAAAGCAAAAATCCTTTCACTTCCGAGGGATTTTGCCTTATTTCGAAAATTTACAAGGGCTGAGACAGTATCGCTTATTGACTTTTCATCAAGTATATTGTTTTGATTTACTCCTCGGCCAAGACGCGTAGTTATGAGATCTCTTGCCACAGGAATAACCTCGCCCTTGGAAGAGATATCCGCCACCAGCAATCTTATTGAATTAGAGCCCAGGTCTATCACTGCAGCCCTCATAAATTAATTCCTTCCCAAATAAAATATAATCTTGATAAGTCCTGCAAACCATCATCGTTTATAAAAGTGGATGGTTTTCTGTTTCATTCAAATTACAATACTTTTCTTTTTCCATATGACCCTGAGCCGCGCTTGGATTCATTATTTTTCTTAATGTCCAGCAATCTTTCTTCGCTATCCTTTAAGAACTTAGATAATTTGTCTTCAAAGCTAAGCTCTTCTTGTTTGGGCTTTCTGTGGCTATTGTTGGAACTTTCCTTTGTTTTACGGATTGAAAGGCTGATTTTGCCGTCTGGTGAAATCGAGATGACTTTAACTTTTACGACGTCGTTTTGCTTAAGAAAATCATTGACATCCTTCACAAAGCTATCTGCCACCTCAGAGATATGAACAAGTCCCGTCACTCCATCTGAAAGTTCAACAAAAGCTCCAAACTTGGTAATTCCTGTTACTTTTCCTTCTACAATTTGGCCTACCTCAACAGGCATACTTAAAAAATTCCTCCTTTAGAATCTTCCTTCAATTATTCATTATACTTAAAGTTTGCAGATTCGTCAATAAAGAACCGGTTATTTTAAAGTTTTAATGCCTTTATATATGTATTCTCCGGGTTTTACCAAACCCAATTCGTCTCGTGCAACCTTTTCAATGTATTCATCGGTTTGAAGAAGGTTTATTTCATTTTGAAGCTGCGTTTTTTGATTCATCGCTTCCTCAATTCTGGCTTTGAGTTGCTTTTCTTCCTTTGCAAGGCTTATCATTTTAAACTGTTGCATTACAAGAGTAGACAATATGTAAGCTACAAAGAGCAAAAGCAGTAAATGCCGCATTTTAAACTTATTTTTGCCTCTCATTTCAACCAAACCTTCCGATTATTTTGTTATATAGTAGATTTCGATGTTTTTTTGCAAAGTCCTTCAAGTAAGCAATAATTAATTTTTAATCGGCTATCGGCTGCTTTCATATACAAAAACAGGCCTTTTCAGACCTGCTTTTGAGAGGATTACTCTCTACTTATTAATATTATCTTTTAAGGCTTTGCCCGGTTTGAAGGCCGGAACGCTGGCCGCGGGGATGTCTATCTCTTCGCCCGTTTGAGGATTGCGGCCTTTTCTCGCGCTCCTCTCTCTAACTTCAAATGTTCCGAATCCTACTAATTGGACTTTGTCGCCTTTCGCGAGAGCTTCTTCAACTGCTTCAATGAAAGCATTGAGAGCTTTTTCAGAATCCTTTTTCGTCAGACCGCTTTTTTCGGCCATCATAGAAATTAATTCAGCTTTGTTCACAAGATTCCCTCCTTGATGTTAATTAATTACATATTGGATATTCTTCATAAAATGCCAAAATCCTTCTTTTTAAAGGCATTTTACAATTTTTTTTCTTGATTTTTGCTTTTTTCCCAAAGCGCATCCATTTCCTGTAAATTCATATCAGATAAGGTTTTGTCAGATCTTGCCGCTTCTGCCTCTAAAAACTTAAATCTTTTAATAAATTTTTTCACTGCATAATCCAATGCAAGTTCCGGCTCAACCTTTAAAAATCTCGCCACATTTATGCAAGCAAAAAGCAGGTCCCCAAATTCTTCCTCTATTTTTTCCTGATTTTTTGTAGCATATGCTTCTTTAAGTTCATCCAATTCTTCATATACTTTATCAAAGGCTCCGCTAATATCGTCCCAGTCAAAGCCAATTCTTGCAGCCTTTTCCTGGACTTTATAAGCCTTCATTAAAGCAGGCAGCGCTTTAGGCAGCTGCATCATGCTTTCGGATTCGGTTTTCATATCTTTTTCTTCGCGCTTGATTTCTTCCCAATTTTTCAGGACTTCATCTGTTCCTTCCACTGTAATGTTTCCAAATATATGAGGATGACGCCTAATCATTTTTTCGCACACTGTTTCGATTACATCACCTATCTCAAAACTGCCTCGTTCTTCTGCAAGACGGCTGTGAAATACCACTTGCAGTAGTAAATCTCCAAGCTCCTCTTTAAGATCTTCTTCATTTTTCCTATCAATGGCATCGATTACTTCATATGCCTCTTCAATAAGAAAAGGTTTTAAGGTTTCATGGGTTTGGGATTTATCCCATGGACAGCCCGGTTCTCCTCTAAGCTGTGCCATTATATACACCAAATCATCCAGACTTCTCAGGCTTTGTTTAGACATCGTCATTTACCCCCTCAGTAATCCAAATTTGTTAAAAAACGCTATTATTCGCTGATTGCCCGGTAAAAACTCCAAATCAGATTTCTTTATGCCCCCCACAGCAATCAAGGCCAATCCATAAATTGCAGCCCCTAACACTATCGCCACAAGTGTCGCCTTATTTTGAGAGAGACCTAAGGCCATAAACCCTGTATGGGATACATATGCAGTAATTCCCATAATACCGCTTGCCAATGCCGGCTTTAGGAGCATATGTTTTAAGTCAAAGACCGCATCAGTCAATTTTATTACCATAAAGCAATTTAAGATTGACGGCACTAAATAACCTATGACTGTTCCAAGAGCAGCGCCTTTTATATTTATAGATGGCATTGCCGTGAGAAAATAATTGATAAAAATTTTAATTAAAGCGCCAAATACCATATTCCTTACAGGGACTCCCGCGTATCCCACTCCTTGAAGTATACCTGTGGTAGTTTGTGTAAGGGCTAAAAACACCACTCCCCATGCAAGAATTTGAAGGGACATTCCTGCTTCTGCGTTGTTATAAAGGAGTAGGGTTATAGGAGTTGCAAGTACATACATCCCTACCGCTGATGGCAATCCAAAGATTATGCTCATTCGCATGCCTGTTTCAGATCTTTCGGCAACCATTTGCCTATTTTTCAAAACTACAGCCTCAGAAATTGCAGGCACCAAAGTTGCTGATAATGCAACAGTTATAACAACCGGCAGATTTATAAGAGGAACCGCCATACCACTTAACTGGCCAAAAAGTTCTGCTGCCCTCTTTACCGAAAAACCTGCATCCTGTAGGCGACTGCTGACTATAGCCGCATCAGCCATGCTCATCATCGGGCTTATAAGGCCGCCTAGTGTAACAGGAACTGCAAATATAAAAAGTCTGTTTATAATATGTAGGGGATTTTCCAGACTGCCGCTTTCATCTAATAAGATTTGCGCATCAAATGTTCTTTTTCGTCTGTAATAAATTGCAATAAGTACAATAAGTCCCATAACGGAACCTGCTACAGGACCGAAAGCAGCTCCTGCCGCAGCATATTCCACCCCATATGGCAAAAGCATATATGCCAAAATAAATACGGCAATCACTCTTCCTATCTGTTCTACTATTTGTGAAACAGCAGAGGGGGTCATATCCTGCAATCCCTGAAAAAATCCTCTAAAGCAAGACATTATTGAAACAAAAAAGATGGCCGGCGATATACTTAAAATCGAATAAAATGCCTTGGGGTTTTTATATATTTTTACTGCCAGCCAATTTGCGCCAAAGCCCAACAAAACAGTTAAACCAAGGCCGATAATTGTAAGGACTATCATAGAAACCTTAAATATCCTATGGGCATTTTTAAATCTGCCAATAGCAACATCTTCTGAAACCATCTTAGATATTGCTGTTGGAATGCCGGCTGTAGATATTGACAGCAATATCAAGTATATCGGATATGCCATTTGATAAAGTCCCATGCCTTCATCTTTTATAAGCCTTGCCAGCGGAATCCGATATACCGCTCCTAATACTTTTACGACAAGGCCTGCCGCAGCTAGTATAAATGCTCCTTTTAGAAAAGAATCCTTTTTTTCAGTCAAGAAAAATCCGCCTTTCATTTAAGTTCCTAATTATTATAGTCTATTTACTCTAGTATGGGCAACATCTTTGATTAAAAAGATTGGTCAATTTTCGTATACAAGTATACTTGCTTTTTATATAAAATTCCTTGAAAACATGACCATTGATTAGCTATATCATTTTCCTTGCTCAAAATAATTCATTATAAGACTGGAACACCAAGAAAAAATGTTATATAATAGAGCCTAATTACATATTTTTTTGTAAATTGGGGGTCTGAACAATGGAAAAACTAGATTCAATAGGTCTTATTAATGCTAAAAATATCTACAAAAATCTGTCGCCAACGCGTTTGGTTGAAGAGTCGCTGAGCAGGGAGGAGGGCATCCTTACTTCAACAGGCGCATTAAATGTCTACACCGGAAAATATACAGGACGCTCACCTAATGACAAATTCATCGTAGATGAACCATCTGTACACGACAAAATATGGTGGGGAAACAATCAGGCAATAAGTGAAAGTGATTTTGACAGTCTTTTAAAGCAGCTTTTAGCATATCTTCAAAATCGCGATATTTTCGTATTTGATGGTTTTGCGGGAGCCGATCCTAAATATCGTCTTCCTATACGTGTGATTAATGAATTTGCTTACCAAAATTTATTTTGCCGTCAGCTCTTTATAGTTCCTACTGACGAAGAACTCAAAACCCACGAACCTGAGTTTACCGTAATATCCGCTCCCGGATTTGAGGCAAATCCAAAGATTAATAAAGTAAATTCTGAAGCATTCATTGTAATCAGTTTCGAGAAAAAAATGGTTATAATCGGTGGGACTAAATACGCAGGAGAAATCAAGAAATCTGTTTTTTCGGTAATGAACTATCTAATGCCTCAGCAAGGCATTCTTTCAATGCACTGTTCTGCAAACGTTGGAAAGGATGGATCAACGGCGCTTTTCTTTGGGCTTTCCGGTACAGGAAAAACCACTTTATCCGCAGATCCTAACCGTTTCTTAATAGGCGATGACGAGCATGGATGGACAGAGAACGGCATATTCAACTTTGAAGGCGGCTGCTATGCAAAATGTATCAATCTTACAAGAGAAAAAGAACCTCAGATTTATGATGCCATAAAATTCGGGGCTGTATTAGAAAACGTTGTGGTGGACGAGAACACTCGCATTCCGGATTACAGCAGTGACAAGATTACAGAAAATACTAGAGCCGCATATCCTGTAGAATTTATTCCCGGCGCCGTAATACCAGGCATAGGCGGTCATCCTAAAACAGTAGTATTCCTAACGGCAGATGCGTTTGGTGTTCTGCCTCCAATTTCTAAGCTTAGTAAAGAACAAGCTATGTACTACTTTATTTCAGGATATACAAGCAAGCTCGCCGGTACAGAACGCGGCATTACAGAACCTCAAGCTACTTTTTCATCATGCTTCGGCGCACCGTTCTTGCCTTTACCTCCAATGGTTTATGCTAAATTACTTGGTGAGAAAATAGAAAAGCATGGTTCTGAAGTCTTCTTGGTAAATACCGGCTGGACAGGCGGGGCTTATGGCGTAGGCCAACGCATGAATCTCAAGTACACAAGAGCCATGATAAATGCTGCATTAGATGGCAAACTAGAGTCAGTTGAGTATGAAAAAGATCCGATTTTTGGTCTAATGATGCCAAAAGTTTGCCCTGATGTTCCTTCTGAAATTTTAAATCCAATTAACACATGGAAAGATAAAGATGCGTATGTTGCAACAGCTAAAAGGCTTGCTGAAAGTTTTGCAAAAAATATTAAGAAGTTTTCCGGTATCGCCCCTGAAATTGCAGCAGCAGGTCCTAAGGTCGATAACAACTAAAAATGTGTTATCGTAGAAATAGCAGCCAAAAATTTATTCCTTATAATAGCTAAAGCTATTATAAGGAATCTTTCAAGCTGCTATTTTAATTTAAAGCTTTTTACAGGTATTTTTCTATCTTGGCTTGCTTTTTCCACTCTTCGATATGCTTATTAAATTCCTCTTCTCGTTTGCTATCTTCTAAGTGTGACTTAATATAACTTTTAGCATCTTCAAAACTCAAAGAATTTCTTTCTCCTGTCACCTTAATTATATGATAGCCAAAACTTGTTTTTACCACATCACTGACCTGGCCTGTTTTTAAAGCGAATGCCGCCTTTTCAAATTCAGCATCCATTTTCCCTTTTGAAAAATAACCTAAATCTCCCCCTATGTCCTTAGTTGCGGGATCTTTGGAATATTTTTTTGCAAGTTCCGCAAAATCAGCTCCTGCCTTGATTTGGGCTAGAATTTTTTCTGCTTCTTCTTGCGTATCAACTAAAATATGGCTTGCCCGTATTTCCGGGGCAGGAAGTTCAAACATCGCCTTATTTTCATCATAGAATTTCTTTATCTCTTCATCTGTGACTTTGATATCTGCTGTAATCTTCTCTTTAAATTTATTTATTATCAGCTGTTCTTTTACCGATTTCTCGAAGGATTCTCTGTCAAGCCCTTGCTGGCTAATGTACTTATCTAGTGCATCTTTGCCTCCATGGTATTCTTCAAGGCTGTTCATGGCGTCCCGAAGCTCTTCATCGCTTAGTGACACACCTTCTTTTTCGGCTTGCTGAAGAGCTATTTTGTCGTTTATCATTGCATCCAATACTTGCTTTTTAATTTCCTCTAGTATTTTTTTTCCTTCATCTTTTGAAAAATCCTGTCCGTTTGCCTCAAGAGCACTCTTTACTTGGGCTACTTGATAGTCATAATCAGATTTTAATATATATTCATCATTTACTTTTGCAATTACTTCTTTGCCGTCAATAACCTTGCCCTGCTTTTCTACCTTCTCAACGTTTTGGCATCCTGATATAAAAAATGCAGCACACATAAATAATATAACTAAAGTCTTAACCGTGTTTTTCATGGGATCCTCCTTGTTTTTTACGCAAATTATAAGTTAATTATACTACATCACAGACTTGCTGCATAGCATCCATGTCCTGCAAAACCTTTTGCAGCCTAAGCAACATCTTTGTTCCTTGGTTGCCTCTTGTTTTTATTGTAATTGTCGGATTTTCGGTCCCTATTATATTTACTTGGTTTGCCATCATTGTTTTTAGCCTGAAAAGCATTTCCGGAGTCAATTGGCTGCTTTCATGAAACTTTATATTTATTACTTCTCCCTGCTGAATTATGCTTGCAATTTTGAGCTTGGTTGCCAAAACTCTGAGCTTGGAAATTATAATCAGGTTTCTTGTAGCCTCAGGAATATCCCCAAATCTGTCTTCTATTTCTTCTTCCAGATCATCTATTTCTCCTAGCGTCTCAGCCGTGGCCATTTTCCTGTAAATTTCCATTTTTACCGACGCATTAGTTATATATTCATCTGAAATATAGGCATTCACGTCGAATTCAAGAGTCGGGCGGATTTCTTCTTCCTCTTTTTCACCTTTTAGCTCTTTTATTGCAGCCGCAAGTAATTTGGTATAAAGGTCATAACCTATAGCCATCATATGACCATGCTGTTCTGCCCCGAGAATATTGCCGGCACCTCGAATTTCAAGGTCTTTCAAAGCTATCTTAAAGCCGGAACCAAATTCAGTAAATTCTCGTATTGCTGAAAGTCTCTTTTCCGCAGCTTCGCTCAGGACCTTATCTTTTTTGTAAGTTAAATAAGCAAAAGCCTGGCGATTTGACCTGCCGACACGGCCGCGCAACTGGTAAAGCTGCGAAAGTCCTAGTCTGTCAGCCGAAGTTACAATCAGTGTATTTGCATTAGGTATGTCAAGACCGCTTTCGATTATTGTAGTGCATACAAGAACATCATAGTCGTGGTCATAAAATCCCAGCATAATTTCCTCCAACTCATCTTCATTCATCTGCCCATGGGCTACAGCAATGCGGGCCTCGGGAACTAGCTGTTTTAATTTTTGCGCCTCTTCGTGTATGCTCTGCACTCTATTATAAACGTAGTATACCTGGCCACCTCTTGAAAGTTCACGCATTATCGCATCCCTTATAAGGGATTCATTGTATTCTACCACATATGTTTGAATAGGAAATCTATCCTCCGGTGGAGTCTCGATTATGCTCATATCTCTTAACCCGCTCATTGCCATGTGTAAAGTTCTCGGAATAGGCGTTGCCGTTAGAGTAAGCACATCTATATTTTTCTTTAATTGTTTTATTCTTTCTTTATGAGATACTCCAAATCTTTGTTCTTCATCTATTATTAAAAGCCCTAAGTCTTTAAATTTGACGTCTTTTTGCAAAAGCCTGTGGGTGCCTATTATTATATCTATTTCTCCTGTTTTAAGTTTTCTGAGTATCTGCTTTTGTTCAGTTGGGGATTTAAAACGGCTTATTGATTCTATCTTGACGGGAAATAGCTTAAACCTTTCTAAAAACGTGTGATAGTGCTGTTCGGCTAGGATTGTTGTAGGCACTAATACAGCTACTTGTTTGCTGTCCATTACTGCTTTAAATGCCGCTCTCATTGCAACTTCTGTTTTGCCGTAGCCTACATCTCCGCATAAAAGCCTATCCATAGGTTTTGAGCTCTCCATATCTCTTTTTACTTCTTCAATAGCAGCTAACTGATCAGGTGTCTCCTCATAAGGAAACATATCCTGAAATTCCTTTTGCCATGGCGAATCCGGCGAAAATGCAAAGCCTTCAACAGATTCTCTTGCAGCATATAAATTTATTAACTCTTCTGCCATTTGCTTTATGGAATCTTTTGCCTTTTTCTTGATTTTGTTCCACTCACTGCCTCCGAGTTTATTAAGCTTTGGAGGTGTATCATCATTTCCTACATATTTTTGAATTAACTCTACTTGATTTGTCGGAACATATAGCTTGTCTCCGCCTGCATACATTAGGGCAAAATAGTCTTTTATATGGCCGGCTACCTCGAGAGATTCAATACCCAAATATTTGCCGATGCCGTGGGTTATATGCACTACATAATCTCCCACATTTAAATCTCTAAAATCTGTAAGCCTTTGACCTTTGGTTTTTACCTTTGTTCTACCTTGCCTTTTTGTAGATTTACCATAAATTTCAGAGTCAGAAATTATTGCAAGCCTTACGGCAAGATTGTCAAAACCATGCTCCAATGAGGCAGGAACAACCACTACATTACCGGGTTTTAGGGGTTCCTCTTTAATTTCCTCATATAATACAGCTTGAATATCTCTGTCTCTTAGATTTTTGATTAAATGTTCCGCCCGTTCTTTTGTGCCGGAAAGAAGAACAATTCTATAGTTTTTACGTTTAAGCCTTGTGATTTCTTCTGCCAAAAGGTCTAACTTTCCATAAAAAGATGGAATTGATTGAAATTGAAATGAATAAAGACTGCGGGCTTCAAACTCGGGATGTAGTTTCGGCAGAATCGAAAAATATACTATTCTTTGTTGCTTCAGTTCGTCTAATATCTCAAAAGGGTCGCAATAAATGTTGGCCTGAGATGCCAATATTTCTCCTTTTTCAAGAAGCCCTTTATATGTTTCTTGAACTTCAAAGGCGGTATTTTTTTGAGCTTCGGCAATTCTTGCAGGCTCTATTAATATTGGTACAAAATGGCTTTCAAAATAATCCAGGATTGTATAAAGTTTTGGATAAAGATGTGATGCATATAGTTCTGAAGATTCAAAAAAGAGACCGTCTGCTAGTCTTCCAATATGTTCTTCCACTTTTTCTGAAAGATGCTCGGCAATTTTAGGATGTCCTAAAGAATTAAAAAGATCCACTCTCTCTTTTAATTCTTCAGCTATGGCAACCGATGCTTTTTTGGCTGTTTCTTCGTCATAGACTATCTCTCGTGCAGGCGTGATAAAAATTTTGTCAAGTTTATTTATTGAGCGCTGATCCTCAGGAAGAAATTCCCGGATAGAATCTACTTCTTCATCAAAAAATTCAATGCGATAAGGGTATTCATGTGTCAGAGGATATATATCGAGAATTCCGCCTCGCACGGCAAATTGCCCTTGGGCCTCGATTATCTCACGTCGCTCATAGCCCATTACCGAAAGCTTGGATACTATTTCCTCCATGGAAGCCGTATCGCCGACTCTGATTGTCAAAGTAAATTTCTTCATAATTTCAGGACTTAAGACCTTTGTAAGTAATGCTTGAACCGGCGCCACTACCACCATGGATTTTTTCATAAGTAGATTTTCCATGACCTTTAGGCGTTTTGCAGTAAATTCTGTGCTCTTTGCTGCAATTTCATAAGGCAGAACAGAGCTTGCCGGAAAAAAGGCTACTTCTTCCGGATCCATGAAAAGTAAAAGATCTTCTGTTATTTTTTTTGCCTCCAGCGAATCCGCCGTAATTACTAATATTTGAGAAGTAATTTTCTTTTTCAATGCAGCAATAAGGTAGGATCGCTGAGAATCTGAAACGCCATACGCGAACAGATTAGACATTTGTCTGTTTAAATCTTTTATTAATTTTTGAAATTCTGGTATTTCTTCAGCAGTCTTTAAAATTTGTTCCATTTACATACCTCTATTTATATATTTATAAAAAATAAAATAATTAAATTTTCGATTAAATGCCGAAAAGCCCTTCTTTGCCAAGGGCTGCTTCAAATGCTATTATATCATTATAAATTAATCGTCAAATTATATCAATAAGCAGAACTAGATTTTAATGATAAAGACTTTGAATAAGGCCTGAAAGCCACGACGCAGGGATAAGGAAAAATTCAGGTACCGTTAAAAGTCCTATAACTATTCCTAAAAAAGAAGCCTCGGCTGTATCAAGGCCAAGACGGCTTTTTGCCATGCGGCGATGATAGTGATAAATGATAAAACCCGCAAAAATAGCAATTAGAATATGAAAAAATCCGCTGGCAAAACTTGACCATACATAGAAAGTATCGATATATTCATCTATTATGGGAAATTTTTTTAGCAGTAAGCCAATGGCTGTCCCGCCTAAAAAAATTGCAAAGCAGCCAAAAAACGCCGCTCGTAAGCAATACTTAAAAACCAGTCGATTGTTGATTTCTATTTGAGTCTGCTGCTGGCTGCCCGGAGCCATAAAACAGTATATTTTAGGCTTATTGAATTTTTTGTGTAGCTTTAGATAAGTCCAGACAACTATTATATTTATCGCAAAATTCAAACCAAAGGCTGCAGGGAAAAATTTTGGTGTAAAAGGGAGCGTCCATAAAGGAAATACCATCAAAGAAAATGTAGTCCTTTCCCTTTTTAATAAATTGTCATTTTTATATAAAATCATTACAGGAACCTCATTTACAAAAAATATGGCTTAAAAACTCTAAATCCTTTATAATCTAATTATATTTATAAATACGGAAAAGGCAAATATAATCCTTTTTAAATCTGCTGTTTAGAATTGAGGGAGTATAATGCATCATTTTTGTGATACTGCGTTTATAGGGTTAATTTTATTAAATGCGGCCTCGTTTATCTTAATGGGAATCGACAAATATAAATCTTCACACAACAAGTGGAGGATAAGCGAAAGAACTCTCTTTGTAGTGGCGCTTTTAGGCGGTTCGGCAGGAGTGCTCTGCGGGATGTATTTTTTCCATCATAAAACCCGCCATAAGAGCTTCATATACGGGATACCTATTATTATTTTAATTCAATTGCTGGCAGCTTATTATTTTTACTTCTATATCATAGTTTTATGATATATATTGATATTTTAAGGAATAAGATATATTATAACATTATATCACACAAAGTTTATGAACTAAATACAGCAATTTTCCTTTATGCGTTTCCTAAAAATCTAAAATCGGGAGGATGTACAATATGGTAAGGGTGTTGGGAATCGGCGATAACGTTTGCGATAAGTATATCAATTCAGGCTACATGTATCCGGGAGGTCAAGCTTTAAATTTTGCAGTATATGCCAAACAGTTAGGCGCCGACGCAGCTTATATGGGAGTTTTCGGCACTGACGACGTGGCGGCACATGTTATTGCAACCCTTGACGAGCTTGGAATCGATCGCTCTCACTGCCGTCAGTATGAAGGCGAAAATGGCTATGCTGTAGTAAATATTGTAGATGGTGAAAGAATATTTATCGCAAGCAATAAAGGGGGAGTTTTAAAAGAGCATCCCATCATCTTAACTGAAAATGACAAGGAATATATCAAGACCTTTGATCTTGTTCATACCAGCAATAATAGTTACTTTGACGACCAGCTCCCCGTAATATCCCAACTTGGCATCTTAGTTTCATATGACTTTTCCGGACAGTGGAAAGAGCCGGCTAAGGTTCGCGCAGTTTGCAAATATATAGATTATGGTTTTATGTCATGTGGTTCTTTACCGGATAAAGAAGTTCGCAAGGCATGCATTCAGCTTTATGAAGAAGGTTGTAAAATAGTAATTGCCACATGCGGAAGCAAAGGGTCTGTATTGTATGATGGAAAAGACTTTTTTGTTCAGCCCCCGAAACTGGTGGAGGCAGTTGATACTTTAGGAGCCGGGGATTCATTTGCTGCCGCTTTTCTAGTTTCTTTTGTTGAGGTGCAAAAATTAGAACCGCTTCGTATTAAAACCGACGAAGAATATTATAAAAATACGGTTAAGAAAGCATTAGAAACAGCGGCATCTTTTGCTGCAAAAACCTGCCTCGTCCATGGTGCATTTGGAATGGGCAAGAAATTTAAAGTATAACTTATTTGTGTAAGCAACCGAGTACATTAATAAATAGCGTGGAATATTCCACGCTATTTATTAATACTCTACTTTCCACATGTAGCGGCGTTCATCCATTGACCTGCCTCGAAGATCCGCCATCGTCGAGACCATAAAACGTTCCATAGGTGTAAGAATTGGAGATGCAAAATATTCTACTACATGTTCATCGATTTTCCCAATATCAAACTCTTGCATATCAAGAATCATATGACGTGGAGCATATTTTTTTAGAAAACGTTCTACCCTATCATCTAGTGGACGGGTTTTTCCAACTGATTTAATCAATATTACAGGAACTGTTTCATTAGTTGTTTCAAAAGGACCATGGAAATATTCTCCCGAATGAAGATAAACAGCATGTTTTTGCTGCATTTCCATCAAATGGCAGCAAGCCATTGAGTAAGCAGCCGGATAAGCAGGTCCGCTTGCAAGTACATAAAATACGCTGTCGTCTTTAAAATCCTTCGCAAATTTTTGTGCAAGCGGCAAGATATCCTTCTTTCCTTTTTCGATAATATTGTCTATATAATCATATGCTTGCATTGCTTCATCATAATATGGAAAATCTTCAAATTGTTTTAGTACTTCAAAGCAAAACTTTAAAGCTAGAGCCTGATTTGCTTTTGAGTAAACTTGGTTTTGGCCGTTTGAATATATAATAGAATACTGCCCGTTCTTTGCCATTTCTGAATCTGCAAATCCTGTCATCGCAACTGTTATAGCGCCTTTTTCGTTGGCCGCCTTAACTGCTTCCACCGTTTCCGGCGTAGCTTTAAGAGAGCAAATAATGCAAATACAGCGATCATCTATCATGGCAGGAGTCGCATTTACAAACTCACTGCTGTTAAATATGCCGGTAGCAATGTTTTTAGCTTCACATTGGATTAAGTATTTCGCTGGATATATAGCTGCCTGAGAGCCCCCGCACGCCGCAAAGTAAATCGCCTTTAAGCCGCCTCTTGCATCTAATTTTGATTTTATTTCACTTACCATATTTTTTATTTCCATCTCAAACCTCCTGTAATTTTTAGCCTGATCTAGGTTGGCTATAAAATTTACACAAAAATTTTTATTTGTTATTCAAGCTATATCTCTAATTAAGTCCTCTCAGCTTTGTCGTCTCTTTTTCATCAATTGCAAGATTTCCATTTTCATCTTGAAGTATTAAAACCTTGTAATCGTTCTTTGCGCTTTCTAAGGAAACTTTGCCTTCTAATACATCTTGAAGCACCTTTTGCGGCAACCTTTTTACGGGATCGCCGTATCCGCCGGCGCCCGGGGTTAGGACTCTAATGATGTCTCCTTTATTAACAGGGTGATCTGTGCATTTATTTGGAAGGCGAATTTCCGTGCCATCAGGTAATATGTGATAAAATGCTCCGCTTGCACCATTTTTTCCTCCTTCGAGGCCCCAGGGCGAAAATTTCTGCCGATCGCCTAAGCATGTGCAGGAAACTCCATCACTTATTACTTCAAATTCTCGTATGATCCCCAGTCCTCCGCGATTTTCCCCGGCACCGCCTGAGTTCATGCGCAGGCCATATTTCTTTATCCTTACAATCGGAAATTCAATCTCTGAAGCTTCTATAGGCATATTTGATGTATTAGTCATATGAACCTGGACGCCGCTTAGACCGTCTGCATGTTTGCTGGCTCCTGAACCTCCTGCAATGGCCTCATGGTAAATAAAAAATTGGTCCGGGTTGTTGTTTAGCATTCCGGTAAAGACAATAGAAGTGCAAGCGCCATTGCCTGCTGCCAAAATTCTATCAGGCACCGCAGGCGCCAAAGCTCCAAATATAACGTCTGGCAGCCTCTGACAGGTATCAATCATAACTCCAACAGGAGCAGGATGCACCGGATTTACAAGGCATCCTTTTGGCGCATAAACCTTAAATGCTCTATATATGCCTGCATTTGAAGGAATATCCGGTCCCAGAAGAGCCTTTAGTGAATAAAATACTGTGGCAAGCAGTGAGTTATAAGGAACATTGACAGGTGCTTCCACTTGGTCGCAGGTTCCTGTAAAATCAAAATCAATAAAATTATTTTTTATTGTGATAGTAACTGTTATCGGCAGCGGATCCGGATATCTTTCTCCGCCATTGTCCATATAATCGGTAAACTTGTAAATGCCTTCTTTAAGATCGGATATAACTGTGCGAAGCCTGCGCTCTGCATAATTTTGTAATTCTTCCATGCAATCAAGTAATATCATATTATAGCGAGCGTAAGCTTCTTTTAATCTTCTTACGCCAACCCGGTTAGCTGAAATCTGGGCTATCAAATCACCATAACGTTCCCGGGGAACTCGGGTATTTGCAAGTATAAGATCCATTACGTTATCAAGAACCTTATCGTTTTCGCATATACGGATTATTGGCAGCTTCAAACCTTCTTGATATATGCTTGTTGCATCGCCTGATGTACTGCCGGGCACTTTACCACCTATGTCAGAATGGTGCGCCATATTAACTACCCAGCCAATCATAGTCTCGCCTTCAAAAGCCGGCGCAGCTACAACTATGTCAGGCAGGTGGTTTCCACCACCGTTATAAGGGTCATTTCCTATAAACATATCACCGGGTTTGATGGTTTCTTTCGGATGTCTTTTATAAAGCTCTTTTATAAAAGTAAGCAGTGAGCCAAGATGTATGGCAAGATTTTCAGCTTGGGCCACCATATTGCCTTCCGGATCCATTATCCCGCTAGATACATCGCGCCGCTCCTTTATGTTGGTGGAATATGCGCTCTTTATAATTATCGTGGTCACTTCTTCTGCAATAGAAAGAAGAAGGTTTCCGACAACTTCCATTGTTACTGCATCAACATTCTTTTTGGCTTCCGGGGTCATTATTTTTCACCTCCGTTATAAGTCAAGATGAGATTATAAAATCCGTCTGTCCTGGCGCTCCACTTGGGCGGAATGACGATCGTTGAATCCATTTCTTCCAATATAGCAGGTCCGTTAAAGGCACAGCCAGGTGCTACTTTTTCTCGCTGATAGATATTTGTTTTTATAAAATCGGGTCGGCCTTGGAAAAGCACATCTCTTGTCTCTAAAGGTTCTGGAAGTGCTGCATTTGGATTACATGGACTTTCTTTCAAAGTAGGTTTGTCTATATCGCCGATTGCCGATATGCGATAGTTTACAATTTGCACTCGGTTTTTCTCGTTGTAATAGCCGTAGTTGCGCTCATGTTCTTTATGGAAGCTTTGAATGGCTTCCTCTAGCACGTCTTCTGTTACCGGGCGGTCCGGCAATTCAATAGAAATTTCATAGTTTTGGAATTCATATCGTGCATCAATAAAACGTTTATAACTTCTTCTGTCAGGCGCAACGCCTTCTCTGATAAGCATGTTTTTGCCTTCTTCCAGCATTGCATCAAAGATTTCATTGATTTCTTTAATATTTTGTTTTTCTGCAATCATAATCTTAGAACGACTTAAATCAAATTTCACATCTGCCATTAAAAGACCTAAGGAGCACAGTGTGCCGGGCGATGGGGGAACAATAACAGTCTTTATGCCCAGTTCGCTTGCTATCTCGCATGCATGAAGGGGGCCTGCTCCACCAAATGCCATAAGTGAAAACTCCCTTATATCATAGCCTCTTTCTACTGAAACCAGTCTCACAGCACGCATCATGCTTGAATTTATAACTGATATAATTCCATTTGCAGCCTGAATTAAGTCAAAATTTGTCTTACTGCAGATATGCTCTTTTATCGCCTTTTCTGCCAGGTCTCTGTGAACTGCAAAGCGTCCGCCCAAGATACTTTTTTGATTAAGTTTGCCTAAAACTATATTAGCATCTGTTACGGTGGGTTTTGTGCCTCCCACACCATAACAGGCAGGTCCCGGTTTTGCTCCTGCGCTTTCCGGTCCCACCTTCATTGCGCCGCCATCATCAATATAGGCGATGCTGCCGCCTCCGGCTCCTATCGTTACTATATCAATCATAGGAATCCGTGCAGGAAAACCCTCTACTAAACGTTCAGAGGATAGCTGCGGTTTTCCGTTTTCTATGAGGCTGACATCGGCACTGGTTCCTCCCATATCAAATGTAATGATTTTATTATTTTTACATTGTTCGCCTATATAAACGGCCCCGACTACACCGGCGCTAGGTCCTGAAACAGCAGTCCTTATAGGTGAATCGATGGTCTCAGAAATTGAGATTATGCTTCCATTGGATTGTGTAACATAGGGATCTATTCTAATTCCTGTATCTCGGATGCTCTTTTCAAAATTATAAACATATTTTTTCATAACCGGCCCAAGATACGCATTAAGCACTGTTGTGCTCATTCTCGAAAACTCTCGAAACTCTGGTATTAATTCGCTCGAAATTGAGATATAAACTTCCGGATATACCTCTTGCACAATTTCTTTGATGCGCTGTTCATGAGCAGGATTTATAAAGGAAAAGAGGGTGCAAACCGCGATAGAGCTGACTTTTTGGGATTTCAAATAATTTACGGCCTTATAGACATCTTCTTCGTCTAGTGGTATGAGAACGCTCCCATCATGTAATATCCTCTCGCTTACTTCACATATCAAATTTGTCGGAACAAATGGCACAGGCTTTGGTTTGTGGAGATCGTAAAGGGAAGGCCTTTTCTGCCAACCTATTTCAAGCAAATCTCTAAATCCCTTTGTAGTAATCAGCCCGGTTTTTGCGCCTTTTCTTTCAATTAGAGCATTTGTAGCAACTGTAGTTCCATGTGCCAGATAATTTACTTCTTCCGGTTTGATATTGTAGGCTTTAAGTATTTCGCCGATGCCCTCGACAATTGCAATAGATGGGTCTTCAGGAGTAGATGGATATTTGTAATGAAAAAGGGCTCCTGTTTTGGTATCAGATACCGAAAAGTCGGTAAAAGTACCGCCTACGTCAACACCTATCATATAAGCCATAAGTTTTTTCACCTTCCATGTAATAAATTTGGCTTGAATTTGCTATTTTGTAAAATGATATTATGTATTGTATTATAATGTTATAATACTATTAATAAGCATTAATGTAAATAGATTATGCTAAATATTTTCTTATCGATTATCAAATCTTTTGAAATAAGAATTTATCCGCCGCAAATTAAATTAACTCTATGAAACCTCTAGAAATTATAATTTATCAAAGTTTCAAATGTAATATCTAGTAATATTATTTCATTTGTATTATAATGTAATATAATATTATAATACAAGAAATGGGGTTTTACTGTGAGGGTTCCATCAGGCAACTTATATCTTCCAAAAGCAGCTGTGTTCAATTTAATAATTGAATGTGCTTTTGGCTTCGGGATTGGAATCTGGAATATTGCTTTAAATTTTTATTTTAGAGCATATGGACTTTCTCCGGCAGAAATAGGTTTGCTGATATCAGTAGGATTTTTCGCAACAGCGGTTTCATCTTCTTTCTGCGGCAGGCTAAGCGACAAAATTGGTTTTTCAAAGGTATCTGCTTTAGGCGGAATAATGGTAAGTATTTCACTTTTTACTATATCTCATTCATCTTCACATCAACTTTTTTATATAGCCCAGATTATCTACGGTTTTGGACTTGCTTGTATTATGTCAACAGATTCTCCTTTAATTACAAGCCTTGTCCTTCCCCATCAAAAACAATTGGGATATAACCTTACGATTTTTACATATTTTTTAAGTAGTGTTGCAGGAAGTCTTTTTGCCGGATTTTTCCCCAAAATGTTTCCGTTATATGAAAATCCCTATAAGGTGCTTTTAATTATTAGCGCTACCTCATATCTAATACTTGGCTGCACTCGTGTATGGCTGCCGAAGCAGCCGCTTGCAGGCAGAAGCAGTGTGAAATTTTTGGATGTCTTAAAAAGCAAAAATGTCCTTTCTTTTCTGCTCTTTGGATTTGTGATGATGACTATTTTTAATTGCATTATGTCAATGTTAAATCTCATTTTACGCGAGCGCTATGGTCTTGGCGATGATATTGTCGGATCTCTTTACTCATTAGTCTCCATATCAGGTTGTATGGCAATTCCAATTATTGCTTTGTTATATCGCAAATATTCCAATTATCAAATTGCCTCTGCAACTTTAGCAGTTCAGATATTCATTATATCTTTTATGGCTTTTGCCCCCGTTTGGCTTTTTATAATCCTTGTTTGCATGCGAACTGTGGCAAACAACTTCATATATGCAACAGTAGACAATCCTATGCTTCAATCCATAGAACAAGATAGACGCGGTTCTTATTCCGGCTTAAGGGTCAGTTCTAACTATATAGGCATGAGCTTAGGTTCTGCGATATCCGGATATTTTATATCAAAAGGAAACTATGCCGGATTGTTTATGCTTACAGCACTCCTTTGTTTATTACAAAATTTAATTTTTCATCAGATATGTGTCCCTCACATTGTAGAATACAACAACTCTAAAATAGTATAAATAAAACAGCGGGTAATGAGTTTCCTCAAAATGCCCGCTTTCTATATGTTAATATTTAGGAGGCTTTTGATAAGGAGCAATGGGGCATAAATAATTCCTGCCTTCCATTGCTTTTTCAAACTCTGCACGCATTTTCGCTACTGCTTCAGGGTTTGTAAAAAGTTCGGCACCTGTTAAAGCCATGATTTTGGCTGCAGTTAGCATTCCGTTGTGGCACAAAGACCGCTTGCCTTGAGCAACTTCTTGCCATGAATGCCCAGGTGTATCTTTTGCATAACATGCAGTTGTAAACTGCACAGTTGGGGTAAACCAGCTGACATCGCAGACATCTGTCGAACCGTATTTGGGATGCGGAATTTCTGTATATGGATATATTATATCATTTATATATTTACCCTTGATTTTAGGGATTATTTCCTCTGCTATTGGGCCATAAAGATACCGTAAGGTATCAAAAGTACTTTCTTCTGCGTTTTCAGGAAAAGCTGCATGTATCTTTTTACAAAATTCTACATCATCTTGAGTATAAGAAACCGGCCCAATTTTAAGAAATTTATCATAAGCTATGCGTTCAAGTGTTCGATTGGGAACAAGCTCCGAAAGACCACCGGTAAATTCAACTTCCACTTTAGTTCCGGTCATCATTGCCGCGCCTTGGGCAATCTCTTTAATGCGCTCAGCTGTTTCTTTTGCCCTTTTATAAGTAGCAGCTCTTACACAATAAACAACTTCTGCATTTGCTTGAATTACATTCGGTGCAGTTCCGCCGGCATCAGTAACTGCATAATTAATGCATACATCGCGTTGTACATGGCCTCTAAGATAATTCGATGCTATATTTGTCAATTCTACCGCAGAAAGCGCATTTCGACCTAGATGGCCTTGAGATGCTGAATGGGATGCGATGCCGGTAAAATGAATTCGCATATCCTGTATCGCCATAAAATTCATAGACCAGATATTATTATCATCAGCAGGATGCCAAGTTATAGCACATTCCGTATCATTAAACAATCCATCTCGCGCCATATAGATTTTGCCGGCGCCTCCTTCTTCCGCAGGACATCCATAATATCTGATTGTGCCTGAAAGATTATTGTTTTCTATATAATTTTTAAGCGCGATCGCCGCTGCCATGGCACTGGTTCCCAAAATATGATGTCCACAGCCATGGCCGGGACCTCCTTTAACAATCGGAGAGTAAGTAGTCACATTTGCCTCCTGGCTCAATCCGGGTAATGCGTCATATTCGCCGAGAAATGCTATAACAGGCTTGCCTCTTCCTGTCTCTGCGACAAATGCTGTGTCCATGTCTGATACGCCGCGTGTGACTTTAAATCCAACTTCTTCAAGGGTTTTGCTCAAAGCTTTAGATGATTGGTGCTCTCTAAATGCAAGTTCTGCGTATTCCCAGATTCTATCGGCTATTTGAATGTATTGCGCCTTATTTTCATCAATAAAGTTTGTTATATCTTGTATTTCCATTAAAATAGGCCTCCTAATTAATTTAGAAACAACTAAATATTTAGTGTATAATAGCACTCTCATTATAAAGATGGCATGCTACAAAATGCTCATTAGTAACTTCTGCTAATTCAGGCTTTATTTCAGAACATACCTTTTGTGCTTGAGGGCATCGAGGATGAAAATGACAGCCATTTGGAGGACTCGTCGGTGAAGGAATATCTCCCTTAACAATAGGAGTTTTGGTTCTTAAGGCAGGATCTGGAATTTTAATTGCTGAAAGCAAGGCCTTTGTGTAAGGATGCATCGCGTTTTTATAAAGTTCATCTTTCCCTGTAATCTCTACTATCCGGCCAAGGTACATCACCGCTACTCGATCACTTATATGTTTTACTACGCTTAAATCGTGGGAAATGAACAAATAAGTCAGGTTAAATTCCTTTTGTAAATCCTGCATTAAGTTAAGCACCTGAGATCTTACAGAAACGTCCAATGCCGAAACAGGCTCATCACATACGATAAATCTGGGGTTTAGCGAAAGAGCCCTTGCAATAACGATTCTCTGGCGCTGTCCCCCTGAAAATTCATGAGGATAACGATTATAACAAGATTCATCAAGCCCTACTTTTTCTAGTAATAAGATTACTCTTTTGAATTTTTCTTCTCCGCTTGCAATGTGAAAAATATCAAGAGGCTCTCCAACAAAATCTCCTACTGTCATACGGGGATTTAGGGAGGCATACGGGTCTTGAAAAATAATCTGCATATCTTGTCTCATAGTGCGCATTTGGCTTTTGCTAAGAGTTGAAATGTCTTTTCCGTCAAATATTACTTTTCCGCTCGTTGGTTCTATAAGTCGTAAAATAGAGCGGCCCAAGGTAGATTTCCCACACCCTGATTCGCCCACAAGACCAAGTGTTTCACCTTCCATAACTTTGAAGCTTATATCATCTACCGCTTTTACATAGGTTGTATTCCTATTTAATAATCCTCTATTAATAGGGAAATATTTTTTCATATTATAGACTTCAAGTAAAGTCTTTTGTTCGTTCACTTTTAGTTAAGCCTCCTTGCCCTTACCTGAGTACAGCCAACAGCGAACTTGATGACCGTCTATATCAGTTAGCAATGGCTCTTTTTCATGACACACCGGCAGCGCCTTATCGCATCTAGGCGCAAATCTGCAACCTGCAGGCAAATTTAACAAATTAGGAACCATGCCATTTATGACATGTAATCTATCAGTTGGTTTATCTAAGCGAGGAATAGAATTCATAAGTCCAATTGTATAAGGGTGTAAAGGATTATAAAAAACAGAATAAACATCTGCATATTCCATGACTTTTCCTGCATACATTACCAAAACATCTTCCGCCATATCAGCAACAACACCTAAGTCGTGCGTTATAAGAAGAATAGAAGTGTTTAATTTTTCCTTAAGATCTTTCATTAATTCCAGTATTTGAGCTTGAATAGTCACATCCAGAGCAGTAGTTGGCTCGTCTGCAATCAAGAGAAGAGGATTGCAGGCAAGCGCCATGGCAATCATCACTCGCTGCCTCATTCCGCCGGAAAGCTGGTGGGGATACTGGTTCATCCTTTGCTCAGAGGCCGATATACCTACCATATTCAACATTTCCACAGATTTATTATAAGCATCCTGTTTATTTAAATGCTGATGCTGAGAATACACTTCCATTAGCTGAAAGCCAATAGTATACACCGGATTTAAACTGGTCATAGGTTCTTGAAATACCATTGAAATTTTATTGCCTCTGATTTCGCACATTTCCGCTTCTGTCTTGGTCAGAAGCTCTTCTCCGTTAAATTTTATGCTCCCTTCTACAATTTTGCCCGAAGGGCTCGGGACAAGACGCAGTATAGAAAGAGAGGTAATGCTTTTACCGCAACCCGATTCGCCTACTATACATAACGTTTTTCCGCTGTCAATACTAAAATCTATACCGTCAACTGCATATTTTACCCCATCTTCAGTAAAAAAACATGTCCTAAGGTTTTTGACTTCGAGCAGTGTTGGCATAAGCATTTCTCCTCTCTATGCAAGCTTCAGAGTTGAGACTATGACCTTTTGCATCTCTAAGGTCATAGTCTTTTTGTTTAAATCTTTTACTCTTTAAATGTCCAAGAATATGCAGCATAATTTAAATTTGGAAAATCCTCTACAGGAATATTTTCGAATATATCTCTATGTGCCATCAATACATTTGCATGATATAGCCATACATACGGCATCTCTTCCACAAGCTTCTTTTGCAGTTCATCATAAAGCGGTTTGCGTTCTTCAAATGTGGGTTTATTGCGCGCTTCTGTAGCAAGTTCAAAAAGCGATGGATCATCATAATGTGAGAAATTCATATTTGTTCCCGGTGCAAGAAGTATGCGTACATCATCTGGATCTATGGAACCTGCACCGCCTAGTAAACCTAAATCGCCCTTTGACTGGCGCAGATAATTTATTTCAGTTGTAAAGTCCATTACTTGAAGCTTTGTTTTAACGCCAACAGCAGCTAAATCTTGCTGAATCAGCGTTGCAGAGTTCTCACGAACTTTGTTGCCTGTTGGAACAAAAAATTCAAGTTCTCTGTTAAAGTCCCATCCGGCTTCTTGAAGAAGGGCTTTTGCTCCTTCAGGATCATATGGATCTCCTGCAATTGCCTGATTAAAATAGGGGTGATGAGGAGGCATTGGGCCAACAGCAATGACACCTTCGCCAAAAAGCAGTTGATCTATAATATTTTTCCTGTTTATTGCCATGCTAAACGCTCTTCTAACGCGAGCATCTTTGAAATACTCCTTTGAGCAATTTATAGTCATATATTGATAACCATAACTCTTTACGCTTGCCGGAACAATTCCCTTTGCATCTTTTAAAAGTGGCCAATCACTTATAGGAACTTCTCCTTGGGCGCTCGTAAGATCGACTTCGCCACTCATTAATCCAGGTACGATGCTTGCTGCGTCCATCACACGAATAACCATCTTGTTAAAATTTGGTGTTCCTAAAAAGTAATCTTTATTTGCAGTTAATTCATAACGCTCGCCAGGAACCTGTTTGTCAAATATACAGCAGCCTGTGCCAACCGGCTTTTGAAAATAAGGATCTGCGTCTAAGTGAGCAGGATCAGCATCTTTAAGTAAATGTTTAGGAAGTATATATATTCTTGTGGAATCTAGCTGCAAAAATGCATTAATATCAGTAGGAGTCTTGAAGTGTATTTCCAGGGTATAAGGATCTACTGCTACAACTCCAATTTTTGACGGTTCTGCTGCAACACCATTTTCGTCAGTACCTTCAATGCTAGAAAAATAACTTCTGCGGTTGCTTACTACATCTTTGTTTGTTATTAATTGAGCCGTAAATACCACATCGTCAGCTGTAAAAGGCTCTCCATCATGCCATTTTACATTCTTATTAAGATGAAATGTTGCAACTTTATAATCGCTGGACATTTCCCAGCTATCGGCTAATCTCGGAAGAACTTTGCCCGATGCAGTAACATACACTAACCGGTCAAAAATCTGGTCGAATATTACGTCTCCGTAGTTGCCGCTAATATTATAAGGATTTAAGGTATCTGCAGCCGAAGTCATAACCATTGTCACAACATCATGCTTTACAGGTGCAGTTGAAGATTCTGTCTTTGAACCTTGCTCAGGTGTGGCTTTTTCATTCGATCCTCCGCCACAGCCTACAACGCAGCCAGCTAATAAGCCTACAACAACAAACAAACAGAGCAATTTAATGATCTTGCTTTTATGCATATATCTCCCTCCAAAAATTATGTGTGTATGTTAACGCAGCTTTCGCTGCAGTAAAGCTATACTTTCATCTTGGGGTCAAGGGCATCTCTAAGGCCATCGCCTACAAAATTTACCGAAAGTACGGTTAGTATCAGGAGAATTCCCGCTGGTACCCACATCCACGGCCTTGTAGAAAGTATCGCAATAGACTGAGCGTTATATAAGATATTGCCCCAGGAAGCTTGGGGAGGCTGAACACCCATTCCGAGAAAGCTCAGTGTTGACTCTTGCAGCATAGCAGCTGCTGTTCTAAAAGTAGCAGCAATAAGGATAGGAGCTATAGAATTTGGAAGAATATAGCGTGTAATAATACGAAAATCGCTGGCTCCCACTGCTCTCGCAGCTTCTATATATTCTTTTTCTCTTATACTTAAAGCAGTTCCATAAATCTGTCTTGCAAATTGAGTCCATTCAAGAACACCGATTACGACTGTAACTGACCAAATAGAAGGTCCCATAATTGATACGAGAACCATTATTAGCACCATTGAAGGAAAAGACATAAATATGTCGACAATTCTCATAATTACTATTTCAGCAATTCCTCGATAATAAGCAGCAATAAGTCCCAAAGGAACTCCAATAATTATAGAAATAAAGGTCGAGGCAAGCCCAACCAACAAAGAAACGCGGCCACCGTAAAGCAAACGCGCAAAATTGTCCCGTCCTGTTGCGTCAGTTCCTAATATAAATTTTACAGATGGTCTCGACAGTGCCGGAGCAACCATTGTAGTATATGGATCCAGTTTAAATATCATAGGCAATAGCAACACAGCTAATATAATGATAGTTAGCATTGCAATTCCAAACATTGCTAGCTTGTGACGTTTAAATCGCTTGAAAACATCTGTATAATATGAATTTCTCTTTTTCTGTAATTCGGACATTATTTTTCCTCCTGCTTCAGTTGTAGCGAATCCTTGGGTCAAGAACTCCGTAAAGCAAGTCGACTATAAGATTTCCAATTAAAACAAATATAGCAACAACAACAGTAATTCCCATAATTACAGGATAATCCCTTGCTCCTATTGAGGAAACCATAAGCATCCCTAAACCTGACCAACTAAATACTTGTTCCGTTACTACTGCCCCGCCTATTAAAAAAGGCAGTGACGACCCAAAATTTGTGACAACCGGTATTAAGGCATTCCGAAAAGCATGAACCCAAATAACTCTTTTGGGTCTTAAGCCTTTTGCCTTCGCAGTACGGATATAGTCTTCGTTGAGTACTTCTAGCATACTGCTGCGTACGTATCTCATCGTACTTCCTATTTGGGGAAGGGCAAGGGCTACTGCAGGTAGCACTAGATGCCTTAAAAGCGACAAAAAGTTTCCTGCAACTCCCGATTCGTACATTCCGCCCATTGGAAACCATCCCAATTTCACCGCAAAAATATAAATAAAGATCATACCCAAAAAGAAGCTAGGTGAAGCGGCAGTTAGAAACGCAAGAGCAGTTGACATATAATCTTGTAGTGAATAAGGGCGAAGTGATGAAATTATTCCAAGAGGAATCGCAAATATATATGAAATTAATATTGCACTGCCCGTCAGAAGCAATGTAGGCCCAATGCGCTGGGCTACCATCAAGGTTACTTTTTGAAATGTCCGATACGAAAAACCGAGATCGCCGTGAAGTAATGCTTTTACCCAGTTGAAATACTGAATGTATATAGGCTTATCTATGCCAAGGGCAGCAGCACGCCGAGCAGCATCCGCTTCAGTCATTCCAGGTTCAGCTAGTAGAGCATCTAGCGGTGAGCCGGGCGCCATATTTGCAATAAAAAAAACAAAAATTGTGATACCAAAAAATGTTATGATGCTAACTGCTACTCTCCTTGCTATGTATTTGCTCAATCTCAACCCTCCTCAGAGAATTACAACTTAATTGATCTAATTGTTATCGTATTATATCATCTTATTCTGTATGGATATAATATTACCAGAAAAGTACATGATTGTAAATACCTCAAATTATTCCGTAAATTTTCTATTTTATAATCTACTAAGCAAAAAAAGACGGCTGGTGCCGTCATCTGTATAAATCAGATTCGCAACTTGTTGTTTTAAACACTAGTTAGCGCCTGCATTAAATTTCGAATTTAAATCTATCGCCTCTAATAAGAGTTTTAACATATTCTATCGGTTTATCATCCTGGGATTTAACAATTGCGCGAAGCAGGAATAAAGGCTGGCCGACTCTTATATGGAGCAGATCTGCCTCATACTTATTGCTTAAAACAATTTCAAGACTGCGTTTTGATTTTGCCGGCACAACACCATACTCTTCTTCCAGGAATTTATAAAGAGAGCCAATGCTTATATCTGCTTCCATTACCTTTGGAAACTCTTTATATGGAAGATAAGTTTTTTCAATCATAACAGGTTCGTTATCTGCAAGTCTTAGCCTTTCAATTTCTATTACCTGATCCTCGGGGCCCAGTTCAAGATATTTTTGAATTGTAGGAGTTGAATTTGTTATTCTCATGCTCAAAACTCTTGAGCCCGGAACCAGGCCAGCCTCACGCATTCTATGGCTAAAACTGTTAACCGCAATTATCTCCCGCTTTATTTTAGGCATAGCCACGAATGTTCCTTTGCCTTGCTTTTTTACCAATAACCCTTCCTCTACCAAATCATTTATAGCTCTTCTTATTGTAATTCGGCTTGCATTGTATTTTTCTACCAGTTCTTGTTCGGTGGGTATTTGTTCGTTCGGCTTATAGGTGCCTCTTTCAATCTCTGCTCTTATTATTTCTCGTATTTGATGATATAGAGGCATCGCAATGTTGGTATCTAACAATTTATTTCACCTTCTTGTGTAATCTGTAAAGTTATACTTATATGTATTATAATATTTAATGCTTTCTAGATACAGGCAATAATTCAGGAAATATTCTGTATTTATTATGTGAAAATATTAACCTTTTTTCTCAATTATTATCATATATAGTTATATAACATTATATAACTTATGAGAATTACTGTCAATAATTTCTCCGGACATTTGTCATCCTCCATGCCGGTGTAGAAGTCTTTCGCCTAAAGAAGGCGTTGCATTTATGAAGCGTTGATGCCCTTTGCTTTCATAAATACAACACCTTTAAAATCTACTCAAATAAATCAATATACTTTTCAATAGCCCAAGCCGCGCCTGTGTGGCGATACTCTTTAGGTGTAACCTCTACATGAGGGGGAAGTTTTGGCAGCCAATCAAAATGTCTTACAAAAACTGCGTTTTTTGCAAAGCTTAACATAGGCACATCGCTTTCACCGTCTCCAACAGCCAGGACTTCTTCTGGTAAAACACCGATTTTCTCGCATAAGATTTTAATGCCGCGTCCCTTATCACATGTGCCGCTGTTTATTTCGCAAAGATAAGGATATGAACGGGTACGTTTAAGGGAAGACAGCTCCTTGGGCCAAATACTATATATTTCCAGGGCTCTTTCTCCGCTTTCTACTACCAGCATTATTTTTGCTACATTTTCTCTTGTAAGTTCGTCAGGGCTTTTTGCAACTTTTTTAGGATTTACTTCAAAGGCGCTTAGTCTATCTAATAACCATTCTTTATTTACCAGAGGGCCACAGTACATCTCGATATCCTCAGCCCGGAAGATAACTATTGCCACATCAGGCATCTTCCCGCTAAATTTTATAACGCCATCTGCTTCTTTAGGTGTTATCAAGTCTTCCCATATCAGCTCTCCTTGCCAATATATCAGGGCCCCATTATTTAGAACCAAAGGAGTTTTAAAATCAAGGCCTAATACATCCATTACTTTTTTAAGTCCGTCCCGATGTCTTCCTGTAACCAGCGCAATCTGAACGCCGCGCTCCATAGCCTTTTTTATGGCCCTTTCATTTTCTAAAGAAACATTATTCTCGCCATCTGCAACTGTCCCATCTATATCAAGGGCAATTAATTTTATTGCCACCAAAGATCATCTCCTTTGTTTCTTTTGCTTCATCATCTTGAGATATATCTATGCACTATTACATATGTGCGGCCCTTTTTGCTTTGTCCTCCGACTTCCATAATTTTTGCTCGTCCAAGCCGGTTAGCTGAAATTACATCTCCTTCTTTTACAGGAGCAGACGGATCTTTTACCGTTTTAAAATTTATGCGGACATTTTCTCCTTTTATAAATGGCGCCATCTTTGAACGGGAGATGCCAAAAGCGATACATGCAACCGCATCTAATCTTAAAGACGCAACTGTGCCCTTAATTTCTTTATAGGCTCTTTCAGGTTTTAAAAGTTCTTTTAATGAAATTTCCTCAACTTCTACCGGGGCATTCCCTACTTTTAAAAGATTCGTTCCTATATATTCCATTATTTCTTCTTTGACAACTATATCGGTATAATCTTTTCCTACCAATATATCTCCAATCTTTTCTCTATTTATGCCCAAGCCCAAAATTGCTCCAAGGTAATCTCTATGCCCAGGATGGGCGCTTAGGTCTCTAGAGGTTATTCTCAAAGCACCGATAGGTTGCTTGAATGGTTCATCTTCCATTCCCTTAGGGTAAGCCACTAATATCCTGCGTTCGGCATTTTCGTAACCGCCATCAAGATAAAAATCCATATCCGGAAAACCGCTAGCTACATTTCTTGCAATTTCCTGTTCTGCAGGATCTAAGAAGTTTGACGCTCTTTTTTCTCTGTTTTTTTTAGCTATGGTAAATATATCGCGCAAGCGTGCTTCCATTTGCTTTTCGTTGGTACTGTCCAAACATTTCACCACCAAAATATTTTTTTATTTTATATTATCATATATTTTTTTAAATAACAGTTTAAATAATTTTATCCTTGCTTTCTTTCAACTTGGTAAAGTAAGCGAAAAACTATTTTCTCCATGCTCTCACTTAGTTTTTTAAGGTCACTGCTTCGGATTCTTGTCTTTTTATCCATCAAAATCGGTTCCCCTATATTCACTACGATTTTACCAGGGCGCAAAAGGTAATGGCCTACCGGCAAAACCTTGCGGCTGCCGGATATGGCAACAGGTATTATGGGGGCACCGGATTTTAAAGCAAAATATGCCCACCCCGGCATAAATTCCTTTAACTTGCCATCTAGGCTAACGCCGCCTTCCGGAAAAATTCCAATAG
The DNA here is from genome assembly GCF_001485475.2 of Tepidanaerobacter syntrophicus. NCBI lineage: Bacteria > Bacillati > Bacillota > Clostridia > Thermosediminibacterales > Tepidanaerobacteraceae > Tepidanaerobacter > Tepidanaerobacter syntrophicus. Next base: position 108,235 of record NZ_DF977000.1, read on the forward strand.
CTTCTCCATCTTCAAGTTTTGCTAAGGCCCGCTGTATGTGCTTAAAATCTCCTTTAGGATCGTTTATTGGAATTGCGCCGCCTGCCCAAATTATAAGGCCCACAATTGGAATTTTGAAAAGGTAAGATGCTGCAAGAAAGGTAATTTTTCTAGGCAGACATGCCATCAATACCAAAGGATCTATTATGCTTTGATGATTCGCTATAAGGACAAAGGGGCCTTTTTTTAAAATATTCTCTTTTCCATATACCTTTATGCCGCCTGTTAATAGAAAAATTATCTGGCACAAAACCTTAAAAAACGGATATAGCACGATAACACCTCAAAAAGTTTTGTAGATGAGAACTGAAAACCGATTAATTGTTTTGTTATTTATAAATATCAAAGCGCTTTATAATACTATAATAAATGTCAAGGTCGAACTTCATTATATTATACCATAAACAATTAATCATGCGAATGCAGCAATAAATGCAGATCAAAGCCCTTAAGCGGTTTTTTGTACAATTTAAAACCCGGCACCTATTATGCCGGGAAAATATAAAAGGGATGAGTATTTACTTAATTTGCAACAAGCCTGCAAAGCTCTTGTGTCATTTCTGAAGTAGTGGCAGAACCTCCTAAATCCGGAGTAAGGTGTTTGCCGTCTTCTAAAAGCTTATAAATCGCAGTTTGTATAGAATTTGCCGCCCGGGTCTCGCCGATGACTTTTAGCATTTCAACTGATGACATTAGTAGAGCCAAAGGATTTGCTATATTTTTGCCTGCTATGTCAGGAGCGCTGCCGTGGACTGCTTCAAAGATCATATAATCTTCGCCTACATTCATACCGGGCACAACTCCCAGACCCCCTACCAGTCCTGCGCATAAATCAGAAATGATATCTCCGTACAAATTTTCCGTAACTATAACATCAAATTTTTCCGGCTGCTGCACTAGTTTCATGCAGGTATTGTCCACTATCAGTTCATCATAGGCTATATCACTGTATTTATCGGCAGTTCTTCGAGTTTCCTCTAAGAAAAGACCATCGGATTTTTTCATAATATTGGCCTTATGTACCGCCGTTACTTTCTTACGGTTATTTTGACGCGCATACTCAAAAGCCTTTTCAGCAATCCTACGGCTGGCTTTTCGAGTTATTACCTTTATGGCTTCGACTCTGTCTTCATTTATTACATTTTCTATTCCTGCATACAGGTCTTCTGTGTTTTCCCTAAATATTACCATATCTACATCGCTAAAAGGCGTCTTTACACCGGGCAGTGACTTTACCGGCCTTATATTGGCATAAAGGTCAAAGGTCTGGCGAAGGGTAACGTTAATGCTCTTAAAACCTTTGCCTATTTGTGTTGTTACAGGACCTTTTAATGCGATTTTATTGGCTTTTATGCTCTCTATTGCAACATCCGGCAGAGGATTTCCATAAATCTGAAGGGCTTTTTGCCCAACCTCCTGCACATCCCACAAAACATCTACGCCGCTTGCGGCGATTATAGACTTTACAGCATCAGTAATCTCGGGACCTATGCCGTCTCCCGGAATCAACGTTATTTTATGCATCGCTTTTTCCCCTCCTGCTCTTCATATAGTTTATATATCCGCCGCAAAGCAGGATTTCTTTTTCTCTCTCGGTAACATCTAAAACCAACTCTATATCTTTGCCTAAGGTTTTATCTGCTGCGATAATTGTATTTCCATTCTTAAGTTGGCCGGCTATATCCTTAATTTCTATTTCGTCAAATACATTTATTTCATCATAATCTGACGGGTTTTTAAAGATAAGCGGGAAAATTCCGCTGTTTATAAGGTTGGCTTTGTGTATGCGGGCAAAGGACTTTGCAAATACAGCCTTTATTCCAAGATATAGCGGCGCAAGCGCTGCATGTTCTCTGCTTGAACCCTGCCCATAGTTTTCACCTGCCACAATAAACCCGCCGTCATTTTCTTTGCACTTTTTAGCAAAATCCGGGTCTATCGGCGAAAAGCAAAAATTAGAAAGATATGGCACGTTTGACCTATACGGCAGCAGGCTTGCTCCCGACGGCATGATATGGTCGGTTGTTATATTGTCTTGCACTTTTAGAACGACCTTTTTTGAAATTATATCACCCGGTGGAGTATTTAAAGGAAACGGCTTTATGTTAGGTCCTTTAATTACTTCTTTTGATGGGTTTTCCTCAGGAGTCAGTATCATGTTGTCATTTACATAGGAAAATTCCTCAATATCTTTAAATACATCTTCTCCCAAAATAGTCGGATTTGTAATCTTCCCATATATAGCAGATACGGCTGCAGTTTCAGGGCTTACGAGATAAACCTTGGCAGATTTTGTGCCGCATCTTCCTTCAAAGTTCCTGTTAAATGTGCGAAGGGAAACGCCATTTGTCTCCGGTGCTTGCCCCATGCCTATACACGGCCCACAGCCACACTCCAAAATTCGGGCTCCGCAGTCTATAAGGTCTTTTAGTGCTCCCGACATGGAAAGTTTTGTAAGAACTTGCTTTGAACCGGGAGAAATAACTAAGCTCACGTCAGGATGAACTTTTTTGCCTTTTAATATTCGAGCAGCTATAGTCAAGTCCCTATAAGATGAATTGGTGCAGCTTCCTATAGCCACCTGGGTTATCTTTGTGCCCTCCAGCTCGCTTATGGGTTTTACATTGTCAGGACTGTGGGGGCATGCAGCCATTGGGACAATTTTTGAAAGATCTATAGTTATACTTTCATCATATACTGCATCATCATCTGCCTTAAGCTCTACAAAATCCTTCTCTCTTCCCTGCAGCTTTAAAAATTCAAGGGTTCTTTCGTCTGATGGAAAAATAGAGGTAGTTGCTCCTAGTTCCGCTCCCATATTTGTTATGGTTGCCCTTTCAGGAATTGATAGGGTTTTTACTCCTTCTCCAGAGTATTCGAATACCTTACCCACACCGCCTTTTACGCTAAGTTTTCCTAGGATATAAAGGATTATGTCTTTTGCGGTAGCAGGTGGATTTAGTTTTCCTTTTAAGACAATATTATATACTTTAGGCATAACCATTGAGTAAGTTGCATTGCTCATAGCAACTGCCACATCCAGCCCCCCTGCGCCTATGGCAAGGCTGCCGATGCCTCCTGCGGTAGGGGTATGGCTGTCAGAACCTAAAAGGGTCCACCCGGGTTTTGCAAATCGCTCCAGGTGCACCTGATGGCAGATACCGTTGCCGGGGCGGGAAAAATGTATTCCATATTTACCCGCCACGGTCTTTATATACAAATGATCATCGGCATTTTCAAATCCGGTTTGCAGCATGTTGTGATCTACATACGCAACTGAGCATTTTGTTTTTATCTTATCGATGTCAAGGGCTTCAAGCTGAAGATAGACCATAGTCCCGGTTGAATCTTGTGTTAATGTGGAATCTATGGCAATTTCAATGTCGCTTTGGCTTTCCATTGATCCTGAAATTAGATGTTCTTTGATGATTTTTTGTGTAAGATTAAGTCCCAATTGCAAGCCTCCTAAATTGCATGTTCAATATCTTTGTTTACATGCTCGTAGTATAGATTCAAAAGTTCTGCGTCAGTCAAGGGCCGCTTAAGTTCTACTGATGTTTTACGAACGCTTTCGAGAATGATATTTGCCAAGCCATCATCAATATTAATATTGTATTCGCTAAGTTTCTTTTTGATGCTTGCAGTTCCGGAATGTTTACCTATTACAAAACGCCTTGTAAGTCCTACATCATCAGGATCGAATACTTCATAGGTTTTCGGGTTTTTAATTGCGCCGTCTGCATGAATTCCCGACTCATGGGTAAAGATGCTTGTTCCTACTATAGCTTTCCATGAAGGCAAATCACGGCCGGAAGCTTTTGCTACATACTCACAAATCTCCCGGAATTTCCTTGTATTCTGTTTCATATCAAATCCTAATAGATGTTTCAGCGCCATTACAACTTCCTCTAATGCCGCATTGCCCGCGCGCTCGCCAAGGCCATTTACTGTAACGCCAACATGAGTAGCCCCTGCGCTAACACCTGTAATCGCGTTTGCTGTAGCCATACCGAAATCATCATGTGTGTGCATTTCTATGTCGATATCTACTGCCTGCCTTATTCTTTTTATCCTCTCATATATCTCCAAAGGAGTCATTATTCCTACTGTATCACAGTACCTGATGCGATCAGCGCCGGCCTGTTTTGCGGCTTTTATGAATTGAATCAGGTATTCCTCGTCGCTGCGGCTTGCATCTTCTGCATTAGCTGAAACATATACGCCTTCTTTTTTAGCATATTCTACTGCTTTTACCATTTTTTCTAAAACTTCTTCCCTCGTAGAATGCAGCTTATCTTTTATATGCATATCAGAAGTTGCTATGGAGATTGCAACAGCTCCTACTCCGCATCGAAGTGATTCTTGTATGTCCTTTATTACGGCTCTGTTCCAAGCCATTATGCGTGCATTGAGCCCTAGTTTTGCAATAGCCGTAATTGCCTCTTTTTCGTCTCCACCCATTACCGGAGTACCTGCTTCTATCTCGTCTACACCTATCTCATCTAGCATCTTGGCTATTTGGATTTTTTCCCTATTTGCAAAAACTACTCCCGCTGTCTGCTCCCCATCCCTCAAAGTCGTATCAACAATATATATCTTCCGATCCTTTTCTGTCATTTTTATTCCTCCCTGGCTTTTTGTATAATTGTATACAATTATACCTGTTCACCTGGATTTCGTCAATACTTTTTTGCAATTTTATTTTTGCATTTTTGACACCAATTAATAAGGTCATGACTAATGAGATCTTGTTTCTTAACTTTTGCACAAAACTACTTAAAAAAACAGCCTGAACCTCATACATATCTAAGGTTTCAGGCTTTTTATCTTTATCCTAAACTTGTTGTGCAACAACTCATCTTTTAGTAAAAGCGATGATCTTATTTATCCGTCCTAAAGTCATAAATCTCTTGGAAAAATCAGCACCTGCGATGTTTGCTAAATCCGCCTCATGGATTTCATGAAAATTTATGTTATGCCTTATACTCATTCTCGAATTTTTCAAGGAATGCAACGAGAGCCTCAACGCCCTCCTTAGGCATGGCATTATAGATAGATGCACGTAAGCCGCCGACGCTCCTATGTCCTTTCAAGTTATCAAAGCCGGCCGCTTTGGCTGCCGCAACAACTTTTTCATCAAGTTCTTTATTTCCTGTCACAAAGGTCACATTCATTAATGAACGGTATTCCTTTTCCACTGTGCCGTGGAACATTTTACTCTTGTCAAGAAAATTATATAAAATAGCAGCCTTTTCTTCATTTATTTTCTGCATAGCAGAAAGTCCGCCGATATTTTTAAGGTATTTGAAAACTTTGCCGCAAGCGTATATGCTCCAGCAGTTCGGCGTATTATACAGAGAACCGCTTTTTGCGTGTATATCGTAGCGCAGGTATGTAGGCACTTTTTCGTCCAAATCTTCGCGAATAAGATCCTCGCGGATTATCACTATTGCCATGCCAGCCGGGCCAACGTTCTTTTGTACGCCGGCAAAGATTAACCCATAATCTGAAACATTGCAGGGTTTAGATAGAAACATTGACGACTGGTCAGTAACCAATATCTTTCCCTTGGTATTCGGGAGCTTTTTGAAGGTTGTGCCGTGTATTGTTTCATTTTCGCAGATGTACACATAATCGGCATTAGGATCAACCGGCAGATTCGAGCAATCTGGAATATATGTGTAGTTTTTATCTTTACTTGTTGCAATCACGTTAACTTTTCCGTATTTCTTAGCTTCCAAATAGGCTTTTTCCGACCATGCACCGGTTATTATATAGTCGGCAACACCGTTTTTCATAAGGTTCATAGGCACCATTGCAAACTGCAGTGTGCCGCCGCCTTGAATGAACAATACCTTATAATTATCAGGAATGTCCATTAGTTCACGCAAATCCGCTTCAGCCTCGTCCATGATAGTTTGGAAAACCTCAGAGCGGTGTGACATTTCCATAACACTCATACCGCATCCTCTGTAGTTTAACACTTCACTAGCAATCTCTTCCAGCACCGGTGTAGGCATCATGGCGGGACCGGCTGAAAAATTATAAATTCTGTTGTAATCCATTTATAACACTCCAATCCTTTCTACTTTGTTTTACTTTCATATCAAGTGTTGAAGTAGGCAACCTTGAATGCAAAAGTTTAACTTAATATATTCTATAACAATTTTACTTTTCCTCTTTTTGTATTAAGAAAACTTCATCAATAATACCACTTGCTCCAACATACCCTTCATATATAACTTTATTATACTGCAAAAAGGATTTTTTAACTATTAAAATTCCTTAACTGTTTTTTGCTAATTTTTTCACCTTACTTTTTATTATACTTATTATCAAAAATCATCCTTCTGTCGATAGACTAATTCTTACTGGTGTCTTATTTTATTAAAATGATATAATATTGGTAGACAAGGATATTTTTAAGGTTTCCGACGACAATTTCAAAGGAGGGAAGAATATGGCCAACACAGCGGCATTTTTTGACATTGACGGCACACTTTTTCGAAATTCTCTCATGATTGAGCATTTTAAAAAATTAATAAAGTATGAAGTAATAGACCCTCGTGTTTGGCACGGCCGTCTTAAGGACTACTATTCTGAATGGGAAAAGCGCTACGGGGATTTTAATGATTATATGGATGAATTGGTAAAAATTTATGTAAAAGAACTTAGAGGTATAAATAAATCCTATATTGAATTTGTGGCAAGTCAGGTAATAAATATGAACTGGGATAAGGTCTATCGATATACCAGATCAAGGATTAACTGGCATAGGCAGGAGGGGCATATGATATTTTTTATATCCGGCGCTCCTGATTTTCTTGTGGAGAAGATGGCTGAAAAATATAAGGTTACAGCATATAAAGCAACTCAATATATTGTAGACGAAAACAATAATTTCACAGGCGAAGTTCTCAGTATGTGGGATTCGGAAAATAAGCAAAGGTCTATAAATCAGCTTGTATGCTCATATCAGGTGGATTTGGACAAGAGTTTTGCATACGGAGACACCACAGGAGACCTTTCAATGCTCAAAATAGTAGGCAATCCCGTTGCCGTCAATCCTGTCAAAAAACTGCTTCAAGCTATAAAAAAAGATGAAGATCTTTCAAAAAAAGCTAAAATTATCATAGAGCGAAAAGATGTAATATACAGGACAACGCCTGAAGTTGAGATATTAGATATTTAGGCTCGCATATAAGCAGGAGGTTAGTATGGAAAAAATCATAAAAGCTTTAGCTCAAGAATTAAATATAGAAGAAAGACAAGTTGCGGCAGCCGTTGAACTTCTAGATAGCGGAAATACGGTGCCTTTTATAGCTCGGTATCGAAAAGAGGCAACCGGAGGTCTGTCAGACGAACAGCTTCGCCTGCTTTCAGATCGGCTTTCCTATCTTAGAAATCTTGAAACAAGAAAGACTGAAGTTGCAAGGCTTCTAGAGGAAATGGAAAAGCTTACACCGGAAATTAGGCAAAGCCTTGATAGGGCTCTAACTCTTCAGGAAATAGAAGATATTTACAGGCCCTTTAGACCTAAACGAAGAACCAGGGCTACTATCGCCAGGGAAAAAGGGCTTGAGCCTCTGGCAATAAAAATCTTATCCCAAGAAAATGTAGTTGATGAACAATTTGTCGCATCCTTTGTAGACCCGCAAAAAGGTGTTTCAACTTGTGATGAGGCTTTAACAGGGGCCCTTGATATTATTGCTGAAACTATTTCAGATGATGCGAAAATTCGCAAGCTCATAAGGGATAAAGCCTGTAAAAAAGGAATTATAGAGACAACAGGCCTTACCGATGAGACGTCAACTTACTCGATGTATTACGACTTTAAGGAGCCTGTGCAAAAAATCGTCTCACATAGAATCCTTGCAATAAACCGTGGCGAAAAGGAAAAATATCTTCAGGTAAAAATCTCGGTTCCCGATGATGAAATTATAGAAATAATAAAGGCCGAATATATAAAGAAGTCTTCGCCTACCTCTAATCTTATGGAAAACGCCGTTGAAGATGCCTATAAGCGGCTTATTTGGCCTTCAATAGAACGGGAAATCAGAAATATGCTGACAGAAGAAGCCGAGGAACAGGCGCTTTCTACATTTTCTAAAAATCTCAAACACTTAATTCTTCAGCCTCCTGTAAAAGGCCGTATAATAATGGGGTTTGATCCTGCGTATCGAACCGGCTGTAAGATTGCAATAATAGACGCATCCGGAAAACTTTTAGCGTGCACGGTCTGCTATCCCACTCCGCCGCAGAATAAGTTTGATGAATCGAAAAAGGTTATTTTAGATTTAATAGAAAAGTACCAGGTTGATGTTATTTCATTGGGAAATGGCACTGCTTCCAGGGAAAGTGAAAAATTCCTGTCGGAAATCTTAAAGGAAAGCTCAAGACCTGTTTCTTATGTCATTGTAAGTGAGGCAGGCGCTTCGGTATACTCTGCGTCAAAACTTGGAACCGAAGAATTTCCGAACCTGGATGTTTCATTTAGGGGAGCTGTCTCCATTGCGCGGCGCCTTCAAGACCCTTTGGCAGAGCTGGTAAAGATAGACCCAAAATCACTTGGTGTCGGCCAATATCAGCATGATGTAAATCAAAAACGGCTTTCAGAAAAATTATCAGCTGTTGTAGAAGACTGTGTGAATACTGTAGGAGTAGATGTAAATACTGCGTCTCCTTCTCTTCTTAGCTATGTAAGCGGCGTCAGCTCATCTATTGCTTTAAATATTGTAAAATATCGGGAAGAAAACGGCATGTTCAAATCAAGAAAGGAATTTTTAAAGGTGCCAAAACTGGGACCAAAGACCTTTGAGCAGTGCGCAGGATTTCTTCGCGTACCGGAAAGCAGCAATATTTTGGATAATACTGCTGTTCATCCCGAAAGTTATGATATAGCTGAAAAGATTATGAAGCTTTATACTTTAGAGGAACTTAAAACAAAAAGTTTTTCTGAAAATGAAATTGCTCAAATGGCTTCGAATCTTGATATCGGCATCCCTACCCTAAGGGATATCCTGTCAGAGCTTAAAAAGCCGGGCCGTGATCCTCGTGAAGAACTTCCCGCCCCCATCTTTCGCACTGATGTGCTGGAAATTTCAGACTTAAAACCGGGCATGGTTTTAACAGGCAGTGTGCGTAATATAACAGACTTTGGAGCATTTATCGATATCGGCGTTCATCAGGACGGTCTTTGCCACATATCGGAGCTTTCTGATGGCTTTGTGCGTTCACCTTTTGATGTGGTAAGTGTCGGAGATGTGGTAAGAGTTAAGGTGTTATCCGCGGACAAAGAAAGGGGAAGGATAAGCCTTACGATGAAAGGATTATAACTGCAAAAATAAAACACCATAATAAAAAAAGACTTAGGGCAGCCGGGATATCCCGGCTGCCCTATAAGATTTACCTATGCTTTATGCAGCGCCGATTTTTGCATTGATGCTACCACTTTATAGCATATAAAAGTAGCAATGGTGTTTACTGCCGCTGCCGGCAGAACCACTGTTGTAAAAAGCACCGGAAAAGCAAGCGGCAGGCTTCCCACCACAAAAAGAGCTGTTCCTAAAAAGACCGTGCCGCTTATTATAGTTCCAATAATTGCTGTAATTATTACTGCTGCATTTTGGTTAAGATGTGAAAATGCCTTTATCATTGCTATAACAGCAAATGCCGTAACAATTTTGTCGCACATATTTGCTATTTGGCCTCCGGGAAAACCGGTGGTCAAAGCGGAAAATATACCCGCGAGTATGCCTGCAAGCACAGCATTTTTCGGGCTGCTGTCTATATAAAGGGCTACAAATAGCATTGACAGCAGAAAATCAGGTTTCATTCCTCCCATAATAGGTGGAACTATATAGTGAAGCACCAATCCAATTGCTATCAAAAGCGATGTCAAAATCATATCTCTTAATTTCATAATATTTCCTCCAAATCGTGATTTATTTTAAAAACCTGTTAGTCTAACTTGCTTAAAGCTTCCTGTAAGACCTTATCAGGCAAACTGGAGTTTTGCAGTTTACCCGAAAGATAATTGTCATAAGATGCCATATCGAAATATCCATGACCGCTTAAGTTAAATAAAATCGTCTTTTTTTCTCCGGCTTCTTTGGCTTTTAAGGCTTCATCGATTGCTGCCTTTATAGCATGAGCCGACTCAGGCGCCGGTACAATCCCTTCGTTTTGCGCAAAAAGCACTGCTGCTTCAAAAATATCCTGCTGGTCATAGGCAACAGCCTCAATAAATCCATCATGCAAAAGCTGGCTTTCAAGAGGCGATGCTCCGTGGTAGCGCAGACCGCCTGCATGGATTCCAGGTGGAACAAAATCGCTTCCCAAGGTGTACATCATCATCTTTGGAGTCAAATGAGCCACATCGCCATAATCATAAGTGAACTTACCTTTGGTAAGACTTGGACATGCAGTAGGTTCTGCCGCAATTATGCGGACCTTTTTGCCTTCCTTTATTTTGTCATGTACAAAAGGCATGGCAATTCCGCCAAAATTGCTGCCGCCGCCGGAACATGCTATTATTACATCCGGATAGTAGCCTGCTTTTTCCATTTGTTTTTTAGCTTCAAGACCAATTACTGTTTGGTGAAGAACTACGTGGTTTAGCACGCTGCCTAAAGCATAGTTCGTATCGGAATTTTTCACTGCGTCTTCCACTGCTTCGCTTATTGCAATACCTAAGCTTCCTAGTGAATCCGGATGTTCTTTCAGCACAGCGCGGCCGGCATCTGTTTTATCTGTGGGGCTTGCAAATACTTCTGCTCCAAAAAGCTGCATTATCGAGCGCCGATAGGGCTTTTGTTCATAACTTACTTTAACCATGTAAACCGAGCATTTCATATCAAAGAACTTGCAAGCCATGGCAAGCGCTGTTCCCCACTGCCCTGCTCCGGTTTCGGTTGCAAGCCGTTTTATCCCTTGTTTTTTATTGTAGTAGGCTTGGGGGATAGCGGTGTTTAGCTTATGGCTTCCGGCAGGACTTACTCCTTCATATTTAAAGTAAATTCTAGCCGGGGTATCCAAAGCTTTTTCCAGTCTGTGTGCCCTATATACAGGAGACGGCCTCCATAATCTGTATAATTCTCTAACCTCTTCAGGTATTTCTATAAATCGCTCTGTGCTCATTTCTTGCTTTATGATTTCCTCAGGAAATATTGCTCCCAGCTCTTCAGGAGTCGCAGGTTTTCCTGTGGCAGGGCTAAGCGGAGGTTTTAATGGGGTCGGCATATCTGCCTGAATATTATACCAGCTTGTTGGAATTTCGCTTTCTTCAAGTAATATTTTTGTATCTTCGTTTTTCATTGCCTTCATCACCTCAAATAGATAATTTTATTTATTTTATCTAACTTATAAAATAATAGTGATTTAAAGATAAGGAGTCACAATTCATATTTTTACAGATTTTTGTTATATGCGGCAAGCAGGGGTTAGAAAGATTTATGACATCTTGATAAATTTCTGCTGATTTTGTATTAATCTTGCGCTTTCATGTCATATCCATCACCTCAAACCGAAGAATATAAAAAAACCGTCCCTACTACAGGGACGGTTGCTTCCGTGGTGCCACCCAAATTAGCTTTACATCGGGTGTATATAACAAAAGCATCTCATCTTCAGGATGAAATGCTTGCCACCTCAATGTAAAACTCACTCTTATCAGATACAGCGATATTATCGCGATATCCTGTCCTTTGCTAACGGGGGACGTGCCGTGCAAAGCTACTTAAACTATTTCGCCTTGCCTTCTCCGGGACCCATTCACTATGACTTTCGGTGCCGCACTCCCACCACCGGCGGCTCTCTTCGACCTTCTGCCAAAGCTACTCTTTCCCATCACTGAATTTCCGACTTGATTAAGGATAATTATATCATGACTTATAAATGTATGTCAACTTCATTTCGTTTTTTTAAAATTAAAATTTTATTCTTTTTCGATGCCGATTCGGGTAACAACCCAGGCGTTATCTACCCACTTCCAATGAGTAATAATTTCGGCAATAGAATCTGCCCCGGCGATACCTCTTACACTCTGGTAGGCTTCCAGCTCATATACCCCATCATTGTCTAAATCCTTAACATTTATAAGGCCATAGGGATAAGGCATTATTTCAGTGCCGGGTTTTTGAAGCTTCCCGTCGCTGTAAAGACCCAGTTCGTCATATATTTCCTTGCGGTCTTTTAGGTCTAGCAATGTCTGGATATCATAGGTTCCGTTAGGATCTTTTATACAAATCTTTGCTTTATAATTTTCATCGAAGTTTCCTGAAACATTTACAATATCTCTTTGGGAGTTGAAAATCAGTCGGGGCCTATCATCTTTTGCTGTGTAAATATAATAGTTTATTATACCGCCACTGCCGCCGGTAGGAAGTGAAATAACTATTTCAGGCACGCTATCGCCTGTAATATCCGCCAGCACAGCATCGGGAGTATAGCCACCATCGCCGTCCTCGGGAAGTTTTATCAAATACCCGCGGCCTTTTAGGTTTTCTATTAAGATGTATACATGCTCCATATAGATATCTGAGTCCTCGAATTTTTGACCTAGAAAATATACCGTTTCTTCTTTGCCATCACCGTTTACATCTGCTTTTTCTTGTTTGAGAATAAATATATTTTCCTGGGGCAGCTTATATTTTTTAATCCTTCTTGAGTCAAGTTTTTCTAAGACTTGTTCACTTTGCGATTGCAAAATTTGTTCAGAAGGTGCTGTAGAGCTCTCTTCCCCCATAGCAAGATTTGTAAAACCAAAAGCTGTCAACAAGACGCAAAAGGCTGTTAAAATTCCTAAAAACCGTTTCATGTATTATCTCCTCCCCGCATTCTATATGCTGATTATATCACATAATCCGAGAGAAGATATACGGACTTATGAATTTCCTTAAACTATCTTGTCTCTTCCATTGCGGATTTTACCGGTTTTACCGGTTCAAGTTCAACTCTTAAAACTCTGCCTATAGGCTTGTAAACTAGAAAAGTAAGGGTCGAATTTATGGATGCTTTCAGTAAATTAAAAGGTATTATAATCGGCACAATCATGGCTTTTACGGCTTCCATTGGCACATTCATAAACTTTGTAGTAAAGATTAGGTTAAGGGGTATCATTACAAGTGTCATGCTGATTGATGCTGCAATAAGCGCAATCACCGCACCCTTTTGTGTATGGATTTTTTTGTAAATATATCCTGCAACCGCAACCATCGTTCCAGTGGCTATAAAATGCATTATGGCCCCTATCCAACCGCTTCCGGCGCTGACCGTAAAGGCTTGTATAATTGATACTGCAAGGGTTACCAGAACGCCTGCGGCAGGTCCGAATAAAAACGCTGCTATAAGGGCGGGTATATCGCCCGGTTCATACTCTAGAAAAGGGGCTGCCGGAATAAGGGGAAATCTTACCAAAAACATTAAAAGTATTGATAGAGCTGCAAGCATAGCAAGTCTCGACATTTTGTTTACTTCGCTTTTTCTCATAGAACACCCTCCGTAAATTTAAAAATTCCCCAAGATATAATCTTGGGGAATCCGCTTCACACAAAAAATCAATCTTCTTCCATCCAGACTTTACTGTCGGCCTCGGAATCTCACCGATGTCTGCTTTCGCTCGCGGGCTAACGGCACCTGCCGCATTACCGCCGGTCGGGAATTGCACCCTGCCCCGAAGATTATATCCGGTTTTTTTAACTAACTCCATGATAACACTGCTCTTTGCTGTTGTCAATAAGGAATTGTGAAAAGGCTCACAGTTTGATAAAATAATACTTACGATTTACTATAAAAATTTTGGAGGGAATATGATGGCTGAAGCAAAAAAGTCACCTCTTGAAAAAGAATATGAAAATGCATGGGACAGGTATAGCAAGGCAGAACTAGATAAGGTTTTTGACCTGGGCGAAAAGTATATCAACTTTATATCTCGCTGCAAAACAGAAAGAGAGTGCGTAGATGAGTTCCGCACTGTCGCAGAAAAAGCCGGTTACAAAAATATAAAAGAATTTATCGAGCAGAAAAAACTGCTAAAACCCGGAGATAAAATATATGCAGAAGTTATGGGCAAAACTATCGCTTTATTTGTAATAGGCAAAAGACCGTTAGAAGAAGGAATGAATATCATCGGGGCGCATATCGATTCGCCAAGGCTAGATTTAAAACAAAATCCGCTTTATGAAGACACAGACCTTGCGATGTTTGAGACTCATTATTATGGCGGAATTAAGAAATACCAGTGGGTTACTCTTCCTCTTGCTCTGCACGGGGTTATAGTAAAAAAAGACGGGACCCGTATAAATGTGGTAATCGGAGAAGAAGATGACGATCCTGTTGTTGGCGTATCGGATTTGCTGATTCACCTTGCAAAGGATCAGATGAAAAAGACTTTAGCCGATGGTATTGACGGCGAGAACCTAAATATCCTTGTGGGCAGTATCCCAATTAAAGATAAAAAAGCCAAGAATAGAGTAAAACAAAATATTTTGCAGATATTAAACGAAAAATATGGGATTAAAGAAGAAGACTTCGTATCTGCGGAAATAGAAGTAGTGCCCGCAGGTAAGGCAAGGCATTACGGGATAGACAAGAGCATGATTATGGCTTACGGCCAAGATGACAGGGTATGTGCTTATACATCTTTCGAAGCTATAATGCAGGTTGAAAAACCTGAAAAAACCTGTGTTGCTCTTTTAGTAGATAAAGAGGAAATCGGAAGTGTGGGGGCCACCGGTATGCACTCCAGATTCTTTGAAAACGCCGTAGCAGAGATTGCAAATTTATTGGGAGAATACAGCGAACTTACTGTAAGAAGGGCCCTGAGCAACTCAAAGATGATATCATCTGATGTAAATGCCGCTTTCGATCCTAATTTCCCCGAGGTGATGGAAAAGAACAATTCCTCAAGGTTCGGGAGGGGTATCGTTTTTAACAAATACACAGGGTCAAGGGGAAAAAGCGGCAGTAATGATGCCAATGCTGAGTTTATTGCACAACTTCGGGCTATAATGGAAAAACACAACGTTAGCTGGCAGACAGCAGAGCTTGGCAAAGTGGATCAGGGTGGAGGAGGTACTATCGCCTACATTTTAGCAAATTACGGCATGGAGGTAATTGATGCAGGCATTGCTTTACATAACATGCACGCACCCTGGGAAATTTCCTGCAAAGCCGACTTATATGAGGCTGTAAAAGCCTACAAAGCATTTTTAATCGAGGCATAGATTTAAAGCCCCTGCTTTTTACGCAGGGGCTTTGCTAGTTTGGCCAACTGATAAGCCTTAATATAACCCGGCCTTTGTTTCTTTCATGCTTATCATTATATTCTTCTTTTGTGTATAATGATCAAGCATCATTAAGTGGGTTTCGCGGCCGATGCCCGATTTCTTGTAGCCGCCAAAAGGCGTATGCGCAGGCAGGTTGTTGTAATCATTCACCCAAACACGACCTGCTTCTATTCCTCGTGCAACTTTAAGGGCTTTGTTTATGTCTTTTGTCCAAACCGCTCCTGCAAGACCGTATTCGGTATCGTTTGCCATCTTTATTACTTCGTCTTCATCTTTGAACTTTATAAAGCAGGCAACAGGGCCGAATATCTCTTCCTGTGCAATTCTCATTTTGTTGTCCACATCTGTAAATATTGTAGGCTCCATAAAATAGCCTTTTTTAAGGTTGTTTTTGTTAATTCTGGAACCTCCGCAGGCAAGTTTGGCTCCTTCTTTTTTACCGATTTTAATGTAATTTAATATCTTTTTTAGCTGAGCTTCGTTTATCTGAGAGCCCATAACAGTATCTTCTTCCCAAGGAAGGCCCACTTTTATTTTTTTGAAAGCATCTACACATTCGGCAAGGAATTTATCATATATGTCTTCATGAACAAATACTCTTGAGCCGGCGCAGCAAACCTGGCCTTGGTTGAACAATATTCCAAGCTGCACACCTTCGATAGCTTTTTCCCACGGGCAATCAGGAAAATAAATATTTGCGGACTTTCCGCCGAGCTCTAATGTCGAAGGTATAAGCTTTTTAGCTGCGGCCTCAGCTATACTGTATCCTACTTCGGTCGAACCCGTAAAAGCAAGTTTTCTAAATCCCGGATGTTCCAATATGTAGTTTCCTGTAGTAGAGCCGCTGCCGGTTACGATATTTACAACTCCCGGAGGAAGCACATCATTGATTAATTTGCCAAGTTCCAAGATGCTAAGCGGTGTAGAAGAAGATGGTTTAATGACAACTGTGCATCCTGCAGCAAGTGCAGGCGCAAGTTTCCATGCAGCCATAAGCAGAGGGAAATTCCATGGTATTATTTGCCCAACAACTCCGATAGGTTCTTTTAAAATGATACTCATGGTATCCTTGTCAATCATCGCGGCTTTTCCTTCTTCGGCTCTTATCGCTCCTGCAAAATACCGAAAATGATCG
Organism: Tepidanaerobacter syntrophicus; assembly: GCF_001485475.2. Lineage (NCBI taxonomy): Bacteria > Bacillati > Bacillota > Clostridia > Thermosediminibacterales > Tepidanaerobacteraceae > Tepidanaerobacter > Tepidanaerobacter syntrophicus. The sequence goes on from NZ_DF977000.1 coordinate 124,696, forward strand.
GAGCTCAAAGGAACATCAATATTTCTTGTTTCGCGAATAGGTTTGCCATTATCTAGAGTCTCGACCATGGCAAGTTTTTCGGCATTTTCATCAATTAAATCAGCTATTTTAAGTAGTATATTTGCTTTATTCTGTGCGCTGGTATCTTTCCATGTTTCAAAAGCCTTCCATGCAGCATTTACAGCTTCGTCCACATCCTCTTTGCCGGCATTGGCGCAAGTTGCCAAAAGTTCGCCATTTGCCGGACAATAAGTCTCAAATGTTTTCCCGTCTTTTGCCTCCACCCATCTACCGCCAATTAGTAATTGATACTTTTTGTCAATGGGTTTATCCAAGGAAATCGTCTCCTTTAATTTTTATTTAGGCATACGCCTAGGAAAAAATGATTTTGTGACAACATAAAATTTTGAAAAAATTAGGGAGGTGTTTGCGAGATATTTTAGGAATTCGCTGATGGGATAATTTTATCTGACTTTATTATCTTCTTTGAATATATTATCATATTATTATCTTTTTATCAATCATGAGTGTTTACTCAATTTGATATTTTCATTTATTATGCTGCCGCATACTTTTGTCATTTTGAGTGCGGAGAGGATTCTATTCTTTGAAGATCCTTCACTACGTTTAAGATGGCAAAGCTGTATTATAAAAACCTTCCGCAGAAAACACGGAAGGTTTTTTAAACTTGCCTATATTAAATCAGAAACAATCTTGCCTTTTCCATATACTTCTTCCCAGTCTTTTTCAAACTTTCTTATAGCAGAGTCAGTCAGCGGATGCTCTAAAAGTTTTTCAAACAGTTCAGGCGGAACAGTTACAGCATGTGTTCCTACTTGGCTTGCTTTATGGATTTGTTCTAAATTTTTAAAGCTTGCAGCAACTACTTTGGTTTTCAAATTGTAAATCTTGAATTCTTTAATGATTTCGGAAACTACTTCTACCCCATCGCCTATTATATTATCAAGACGATTTACATAGGGCGCTACAAAGTCTGCCCCTGCTCTTGCCGCAATTAATGCCTGCTGAGGCGTAAATACTGCCGTAGCAGTAGTCTTTATGCCTTTTTGACTTAGTATCTGAATTGCTTTTATCCCATAAGGGCTTACAGGGATTTTTACATATAGGTTTTCGCCCAGGAATTTGTTTAAAATCTCTCCTTCTTTCACTATATCTTCTGCGCTTTTGCCTAGTGTCTGGACATGAATCATTTTATCCGGTCCTAAGATTTCCTTTAACTGTGTAAAAAGCTGCCTAAAATCCATTTTTTCTTTTGACACAAGCGTCGGATTCGTAGTTACTCCGTCGATAGGATAAATATTGCAGAGCCTTTTTATTTCTTTGACATTTGCAGTATCTAATAAATACAGCATGCTATCTCTCCCTGTTAGAATAATTTATATGTTGTATTTCTCTGCTTAATCCTATCACAAACTTTTTCAGCTTTCAATTTTTTATAGGTTGTTTGACCCTCTCTCCATCTTTTCCCTCAAATTCTCTGCCCCAGCCTGAGATGCAGGCAAATAGCGTCACAAACCAGACTGCCCAACTGTAAAAAACGGTGAAAAATAAGGAAGATGGATCTAGGGGTTGCACAAAAGGATATGTGGAAGACACCGATTTCATGGTGCCTAGCAATAGCAAAACACATCCGCCATAGGGCACAAAGAACGGAAAGGAGCAAACTGCTGTGCTTAAGATATCAGCACGTCTGTAAGGATGCAAATCGTTTTTTCGTCCTATGGCATTTACAAAGGGAGATACGCATATATTTGCTATGGTATTTATGGCAGCGATAAGTATTCCGAAAATCGTTGACAATAAAAATATGGCAATATCTGCATCTCTTGGAGTTTTGATTACTTTTTCATTGAGCCAGTTTACAGTTGTTTCCATACAACCGCTTTTAACCAGCAAATTACCCATTGATACAACTACCATCAAAAGTATGGAAACTGTCGTCATGCCTGCAACACCATCAGGGATTGCTCCTACAACTGCGCCATCTTTAATCACGGCAAGGTCCGCTACGCTAAATAGTCCGGCTGCAAGACCGATTATTATGGCAAGGATTGTCCCTGTGCTAAGTGTTGCAAAGATACTGTTTCCTTTTACAGCCATCCAAATTACCACAGCAGTTGGGATGAGGAGAAGAAGACCCATTGGATTTTGGTATTCGGTAAGTATTTTTGCTGCGCTTTCTGTATTTGTCGAAGCCGCGCTTCCTCCAAAAAACCAAAACAGCACCGCTGCAATAATTCCGGCAACTATTACATACTTAAAACGGCTTTTGACTACTCCACCTATCTCCGCGGTTCCTTCTTTATATTTATATGTTTGACTGGTTGCAGATATTATGGTGGTATCCGAAACCGGAGCCAGATTGTCTCCAAAGGCTGCACCGCTTAATATAGCTCCTCCCAGCACTGCAGGATTTGAGCCCAAAAGAAGTCCTGCGGGGTAAAGTATAAAACCCATTGTGGCAATGGTGCCGAAACCTGTACCGGTTGCTACCGCAAAAATAGCAGAAAATATAAATGCTGCTACTGTGAAGGCTGCGCCTTTTACTCCTAGTTTACAGCTCAGCCATACCAATCCTTCTACTAATTTGCCGCTTTTTAATATGCTTCCGTATATACCAACAACCAACCATATAAGGACTGCGGTCATACCCACATCAGAACCCAATCCTTCTATGATAACATTCCAATACTCTTCTTTGTTTTCGCAAAAAAACATGCCGATAATAAGCCCGATTATTCCTGATGCTATCATCATATTAAGGTCTGCTGCTTTCATGAAAGAAAGGGAAATGGTGATTATGATGAATATGATAAATGGCACTAGGGCCGCAAATTGGTTAGGTCTAAAGGATAATATTTTAGTGTCTTTTTTGTCCATTATGAAGCCTCCTGATGTATTGTTTTTAATGAAGCTTTATATTAAAATGAACTTACGGTTTATTTTTCATCGCAATTTCTTTTTGTGAAGCTGCGATTTTTTATTTAATCGCATCTATTTATCATAATGTCCAAAATAACATCGTTTGTCTTTATCATTCCGGGTGATGCTATTTTCCCAATGTTCTGCATGGTTTCTTCCACTGTATTTCCTACGATACCGCTGTCTTTGGGTATATGAATATTTTTCAATGCCAAAAGTGCTGAAAGTATGGCGGTGCTTGCAGCCGTTACAGCCTTCATTGAACAGCCAAAGTTGCCGCCATCGCAGATTATTCCTGTGATATCCGCTGCCATGTTATTTATTGTAAAACCTATCTGTTCATTATTCCCACCTAAAAGGCAGCATATGCCTGCACTTGATCCTGTGCCTGCCGCAATAGCACAGCCACAAAAAGCCGACAGCCTTCCGGCAAAGGTTTTTATGTACATTGTAACAAGATAGCTTAAAAGTATTGATCTTACAAGTTTTTCCTCCGGTATTTCTTTTTTATCGGCTATTGCTATGAGAGGCAGTGTTGCTACAAGACCATGGTCACCGCTTCCGCATATGGACATAGCAGGTTTTGAAACTCCTCCCATTCGGGCATCAACTGCATATCCTGTATATGCCATTGCATAAGTTAATATATCTTCCTTCAGCCATCCTTCTTCTATAAGGTCCGATATACCCCTTCCTACTTTCATGCCTTGACCCTGTTTGCCCTCTTTGGCAAGTTCATCATTGACCCTGACTGCTTCTAATATAAAATTTATGTCTTCATATGGTGTGTGCTCTGCTATATCTATCAAGTCTTTAAGTACAAGCTTTGATATATCAAAAGCCTTGTCTTTTGAAGTTTCGCTTTCCGCATCTTTTTTAAAGATTTCTTTTCCGTCTTTTTCTATTAAAACTATATTTGTATGTTTATCTTTTATGACAGCTCTACCTGTGCCCTTATCAGTTTCCACTATTGCATCTATAAAAATATCAGATGCACCTCGTTTTACATTTATCTCGATTTTTCCTTCTTTAATCATCTCCTTTGCCTTTGACACATCATCTTCTGTTACGTCTTCTAGTACCCTTAAACCTAAATTCGGCTTTCCGGCTATTACCCCAAGTGCTGCCGCCATCTCATTTCCTTTTTCAGAAGTTCCCGGTATGGCACATGAAAACCCGTTCTTGAAAACCCCTTCATCCATCAGAACTGCAACCTTCTTTACCTCACCTCCAACTACTTCATAAGCCTTAGCCGTAGAAAGCGCGATAGCGGCCGGCTCTGTAACCCCCAAAGCTGGAACCATCTCCTCCTTCACTTGTTCTATAGCCTTTTGATAAAGTTCATTTGACATACGAATACCTCCTTGAAAATCTGTACAAAGCATAGAAAATAAGTCTTATCTACTATTGTAACTTTAATTATTACATATATCAACCTTTCTGTAGCTTATATTATTACATTGTGGTTATGAAACCTCTATTTTCCTCCGTTTTTCTCTTTTTTTCTTGTAAGTTTGCTTAGAATCACTTATAATGTCTGTAAGAAGTAATAAATACGATTACAAACGGTGATTAATAATGAATATAGGGACACGTATTAAAGTTTTGCGAAATAAGAAAGGACTAACTGCTATGCAACTTGCGGAAATGGTAAGCATATCCCGTGAGCATTTAAGCGCGGTCGAAAATGGAATAAAACCAATTTCTCTTACAACCCTCCAAAAAATCTGCGATGCTTTGGGCATTACGCTCGCCGAATTTTTTATGGATGAAAACGTTAATCTACCTCCTGAATATCAAGAATTACTTGAAAATGTTAAGGTACTTTCTCCTAAACAATTAGAACTGTTAAATGAATTTTTGAAGACGTTAAGGCAATAGAATTCAAATAAGTAAACTGGCTATTTCCGAAAATAAAAAATAGGCATTGGTAAGCTGAATAAAAAGTTTACTAATGCCTAATGAAAGAGATCAAGGAACATGTCATAAATGTATGACATGTTCCTTTTTAAATTTGTGCGCTTTATGAATTGAATTTATTTATGCTTTTGATATGAAGAACACTTAACTGCTTAAAACTGTTCTCATATATATCGAAAAATTGCGTTATCTCTCTTCCCTGTCTGCGGATTTCCTCATCATTATCAGCAGATAATTGCCATCCATAAGTTTTGTATGCTTCCCAGTTTTTCTTACTGACTGGTTTCAAGTTAAATTCTTTTTGAATTGCTTTAAATCCTTCTTCATAATCAATAAGGGCTTGTTTAAAAGCTTTGTCGGTATCTTTAAAAACCGGCATTTTATCCTTATTAGACCCTATGGCATAAGCCTCATTACTGCTTTTTGCAAAATCGCCTCCGAGTTTACTTGTATCATATTCGCCTACTACTTCGCTGTTAGGATTTGCACAGGCGATTAATAAAAACATCGCGCACAAAGTGATTGCAAGGATATAATATTTTTTCATGTTTTACCTCCATGGTTTTAAATGCTGTTGTGCCTCTGATGCAAAAGTTATAGAGTTATGAGAAGTTTCAATTCCTTATAGGTAGGCTATAAACGTCTCAACGACGAGGAAAAACCGGATTTACCGGTCATGTTTCAATTCCTTATAGGTAGGCTATAAACGTATCCGTAAAAACGAAGAAGAAGCAAAACAACTTATAAGTTTCAATTCCTTATAGGTAGGCTATAAACAAATATACATTGCTTTGTATTCTCAGTAACTCTATCTCTGTTTCAATTCCTTATAGGTAGGCTATAAACAGTGGCTCAAAGCGCAACAGAGCCGTCCGCATGACCGTGTTTCAATTCCTTATAGGTAGGCTATAAACTTAATAAAAATCTTTCTGTAATTCTTGAGAATTGCAAGTTTCAATTCCTTATAGGTAGGCTATAAACATGAATACTTAAATTACCTAAAAGTCAACGGCAGGTCGTTTCAATTCCTTATAGGTAGGCTATAAACGAAGCGGCCTTATTAATAGTATCCGGGCTATCTTTGTTTCAATTCCTTATAGGTAGGCTATAAACTTTCACTATGTCTTATTTCCTCGATCCATTCTTTAGTTTCAATTCCTTATAGGTAGGCTATAAACCTTTGTGGTCTTTGTTCTTTATGCCCTGCAAATACGTTTCAATTCCTTATAGGTAGGCTATAAACCAAAAACGCAACAAACGAAGATTTAATGGAAGCACTGTTTCAATTCCTTATAGGTAGGCTATAAACCGTTGACCCTGGTACTCCGGGTACGCTCAAATATGAGTTTCAATTCCTTATAGGTAGGCTATAAACCTCATGCTGCACTAGTGGCAGAAGCAGGACCAGAAGCAAGTTTCAATTCCTTATAGGTAGGCTATAAACCTTCGCCATGGCCTGTTGCTGATTTGCCTCCGATAGTTTCAATTCCTTATAGGTAGGCTATAAACTCTTTAAGGTCCGAGACTTCGCTTGCTCTGGGTCCTGCATGTTTCAATTCCTTATAGGTAGGCTATAAACTTCATTTATCTTATCTAAATGTTCGGATTCTTGGTTTAGTTTCAATTCCTTATAGGTAGGCTATAAACTGCATTTTTGGCTGAATCAGCGAAAGCATCAAAATCGTTTCAATTCCTTATAGGTAGGCTATAAACAATGCATCGAAATCTTCCGGTTGGTCTTGTATATTCCTGTTTCAATTCCTTATAGGTAGGCTATAAACTTTTTATGACAGTGGCGGAGGAACTTCTTTTATTACGGGTTTCAATTCCTTATAGGTAGGCTATAAACGCGGATTCGAGATTCGCTATCTTTACACCTTTGCCCGGTTTCAATTCCTTATAGGTAGGCTATAAACACTGAAAGCTTCGGAGAAATATATTCTGAAAGGGCGTTGTTTCAATTCCTTATAGGTAGGCTATAAACGCAAAAAATGAAAAAAACAGTTAATTTATATAAATGTTTCAATTCCTTATAGGTAGGCTATAAACTACTGATGATTGAAAAGAAATGGGAAATTGACGAAAGTTTCAATTCCTTATAGGTAGGCTATAAACTATCGTCTTTTAAAGCATTGGGATGCTCTCTAAAAAAGTTTCAATTCCTTATAGGTAGGCTATAAACAAATTAGTTGACTTTACTTTTTTCTTTCTTTCTAATGTTTCAATTCCTTATAGGTAGGCTATAAACTTAGCCCCCTTTATCTTCCTTAGTTCCTTTTTATCGAGTTTCAATTCCTTATAGGTAGGCTATAAACGCTTCGGCTTGTTCAGGAACTGCAAATTATTGTATTGTTTCAATTCCTTATAGGTAGGCTATAAACTATCTTTTTGACTCCTAGATAACCTATCTAATTTAGTTTCAATTCCTTATAGGTAGGCTATAAACAAATATCCTTCTTCGTTCCTGTTCGTGTCTGCTGAATCGTTTCAATTCCTTATAGGTAGGCTATAAACTGGATAAAGGCTTCCAAGATGTCGGCCAGGTCAGTGTTTCAATTCCTTATAGGTAGGCTATAAACATAGAAGAATAAACCCTTACGCCGTGGAACATTCCGAGTTTCAATTCCTTATAGGTAGGCTATAAACAACTTTGGACGTGAAATTCATGTCCGCCGCCTGGTAGTTTCAATTCCTTATAGGTAGGCTATAAACGTTAAGAAATATTTTTACTCAATAGACCATGACATTCTAGTTTCAATTCCTTATAGGTAGGCTATAAACTTGTAGCCTAATACCTGATGCTGAAACGGCGTTGCCTGTTTCAATTCCTTATAGGTAGGCTATAAACTTGACATATCTATATCTCCATGGATGCACTCATATCGTTTCAATTCCTTATAGGTAGGCTATAAACAAATGTTCTTGTGTTAATTCTCCGTTGCTACCGCAAGTTTCAATTCCTTATAGGTAGGCTATAAACGACCTAAAGTTCAAAAGAGACCTCGCAGAAGTAACATAGTTTCAATTCCTTATAGGTAGGCTATAAACTAATTGATGACCTTATTAAAAATGCTGAGGAAGCCTAGTTTCAATTCCTTATAGGTAGGCTATAAACGTAATTTGTATCGGCTCGTCGAAACCGGGGAGTTTGTTTCAATTCCTTATAGGTAGGCTATAAACGGTCATAACGGCCGCTTTTTTACTTAAATTTTTTAGTTTCAATTCCTTATAGGTAGGCTATAAACCTTGTAACTTGGCGAAACGCAATGGGAAGGTTATAGAGTTTCAATTCCTTATAGGTAGGCTATAAACAAATGCTAAGGAGGTGAAGCGGTTGAACAATCGTTGTTTCAATTCCTTATAGGTAGGCTATAAACAGTATAGAAAACAATTCATTTGCAATGTAAAAATAAAGTTTCAATTCCTTATAGGTAGGCTATAAACGAATATTGCGGATTTATATGTATTTTCCATGAAAACGCGTTTCAATTCCTTATAGGTAGGCTATAAACGTGATTAAAATTAAAATCTACGTTTTTGCCGGGAAAGTGTTTCAATTCCTTATAGGTAGGCTATAAACATAAAAATCCCTTGCAAAACGCAAAGACATATGCTAGTTTCAATTCCTTATAGGTAGGCTATAAACCGAAGGGTGGCAAGGCAAAATATCTGGAAGACCCCTTGTTTCAATTCCTTATAGGTAGGCTATAAACCGAGAATTGCAAATGAAATATTAGAAGCAATTGCGTTTCAATTCCTTATAGGTAGGCTATAAACCTTTTCCGGCTGCCATGTGCCATCCGGGTATCCGTTTAGTTTCAATTCCTTATAGGTAGGCTATAAACTTGTTCATTCTTGAGGTAGAGGCTGAAGATAGCCGGTTTCAATTCCTTATAGGTAGGCTATAAACGTAAACCAATCTCTCCAGCGTTTTCTAAAATTGAGAGTTTCAATTCCTTATAGGTAGGCTATAAACGACGACATACAGGCAAGCCTAGCAAGACAAAAATGTTTCAATTCCTTATAGGTAGGCTATAAACAGTGCCGAGAAAGGGTAAGCATCCAGATTGCCCATGTTTCAATTCCTTATAGGTAGGCTATAAACGCAAAATCACGATTTTGGTATCGTGCCTGGAACTGGAAGGTTTCAATTCCTTATAGGTAGGCTATAAACTATTTTTCCCCTGAGTGGCATATTTGCCAGCAGGTGTTTCAATTCCTTATAGGTAGGCTATAAACAACTCCAAGTTTTCTACCTCCTTTCCAGCTTGTCAAGTTTCAATTCCTTATAGGTAGGCTATAAACATTAACAAAACCTTTGGGTGCTGTCGATTTGTATTGTTTCAATTCCTTATAGGTAGGCTATAAACGTGGCTGGCCTAAAGAAGTGGCTTGCCGTGGGATAGTTTCAATTCCTTATAGGTAGGCTATAAACGTGAACAAGCATTAGAACCTGCAATAGAGAAGCACTGTTTCAATTCCTTATAGGTAGGCTATAAACCCGTAAATTAGGGTAAAAAATAAAGAAAATGCGAGAAAAATAATTTCTGTAATTTTCTATACATAACTTCTACATAGAATCAAAAAATCCTTCTTTTCCATATCAATTCTTTATTTGATGGCAATTTTTGTTTGTCGTCGATCTCCGGGGGTTTTTGCGCTATTGGGGATCGACGACATTAGAAAACTTTATATGTAAAATGAGATAATTGCATGATTAACTTGTAATATATAATAATTAAGAAGGCATTAACTAATAATGCTGAACTTATGTTTGTATGTAAACTCCTCTTTCTAATACTCCTGGTAAATTTGCTTTACTGCCTGGCGCTAAGCATATCTTGCTTTCTTTTATTTTTGGAGTAGCTATAGAGAAATCGGCTTCTACAATAATATGTTCAATTTTCCCCATTCCAAATATCCCGTTACAGTATTCGCTATAATTCTTTAAATACACATTTGCAATGGATTTCCCTTCTTCATCTAAGCCCCAAAATTCAAGTTCTTCTTTAGTAATTTCGCACTTTCTAATAAGTTTTATTCTGCCAAATCCATATCGGCTTTCTCCTCCGAGCGTAAGTTCTAGGCCCTCTTTAAGGAAGTGTAAAACGCTGTCAGCAACACTTTCATCATCACTAACGCTTAATAGACCTGACCAATACAAACTATTGTTAGATTCCTTCATGCCAGTCTTTGATATCGGAAGAATGACCTCAATTTCATGAAGCGATTCACGTTTAGCAGCTTGCATTGCAGGGCTAATAGCTGTAGAAATATATGTATCTGTAAATTCTACTCTAAAATCTTTTTCTGATATACTTCCCAAATAAAACAGGCCATCAACATAAGTTGGAAATAGCGGATCTTCATTTTCTTTAAATGAGGGAAAAAAGCAAGATATGTTTTTGAATAATTCTTTGCTTACATTAAAATCTTCTTCTGTTCCTCCTAAATATCCGCCATATCTCTTAGCCAGTGCTCCCCACATTGTCCAGCCTGGAATAAAAATCCTTGTTTCAGAAAGGACACCATAATTTCCGGCACCTATATGTATGGGTTCCATCTGTTTGAAGATTAATTTATACCATTTTTTACTCATTCTCGTCACCTAGTGCTTTTACATGATATCGTGCATAAATCAATACTGTCTCCAATGCTTCTCTGAAAAATAAAAGTTCATGTAAATTTTCTGAGAGGTTTTGGAAGAATGCCTCATTTCTACCTTCTCTATCGCTATAATTTATATCTTTCAACTTTTCGTCTTTTAGGTTCACATATTCCTTAAGTTCTTTTATAATATCATTAACAAATATTTTAGAATATATTTTATTATCTTTATCTTTATCTTTTGATTTGCAGAATACATAATAAGCATAGACTCCATCATTTACCAAAACGCCTAACGCTTTGTCAATATGTGCTTTTAAACCGCTTCTTTCCGGCCCCCTTGTCTCGCTAATACTCTTGAGTATATTATATCCTAACTTATTTATGACTGCGTCAAGATTTTCTTTTTTAGACATAATGTCACCCCCAGAATCGTTTCATAATTTATGAAAAAAATAATTTAGCTCGGCCAAAACCTCTTGTAGTCATGCCACCTACCCCTAAACATTCATAGTATTTTTTGCTATCCTTTAGTGCCATAACAACCTCGTTTATAGTAGGTGCAACTTCGCTTTGGCTTTCGAGCAGCCTAATATTTCCATAAAAAACAGTGCCTCGAGGTATAGCTTCGGATGTAAACAAAGCTCCTTCCTTTGCCGTCCCTGTAAGGGGATTTATTGATACTGATGTTCTAACTTCTAAGTTCGCATTAATTATATTAGATATTAAATCATCAGGAACGATTATTAGATTCTCTGATATGTTTTTCCAAGTTTCTTCTTTATTTTCGAGGTTTGGTAATGCCAATAAAATATCCTGGTTTACTGCTTCAAGATTTAGCCAGCCTAAATTAATATAATATTTATCATTTTCATTCTCACAGTTCTTTACTATAACAGCTGTATCATCTTTAAGCAAATTTCTAAGCCTGCTAAACGAAGATTCGCTTAAGATATCCTCCGATTTATTCATTTGTTGAAATTTAGCTTTTATTCCCGCAGATTCTAAGATGTATGGAGATGTCACCCATTTAACGCCCAATCGAGTATATACCGGAAAAAGAAGTATATTCAAATCAGAAAAATAAGCCATCCCTTGTTGTGATCTGTTTTTCTTTGAAAATCCAAAAGTCTTGCATATTATGCAGTGGCCACAATGCCCTGTATCAGATAATTCCCTAATACTACCGACAAGGCTATCCTCATAGTTTTCATTAGCTTTATCATCTTGCCCAGCACACTTAATAGATGAGATAAGATTGCCCCAATATAATTGCCAATCATTTTTCGTTTCATTATCATTATTATTTTCATAACAGTTAGTGTTTATTGCCGAACTTATTGCTTTGGAGTATTTCTTAAACTTTGTCATTCGTTCGCTAAAGTTTTCTCTGCGACCTGCATCGAGTTCACGGTCTGCAAGTCGATTTACCAATTCTCTAATGTCTTCTGTAGCAATTTCGTTTCCTCCAAGAATGCTCTTTATGTTTTCAAAATTCTTTTTGTACCATCCTTGTAATTCTAATGCCATATAATATCTCCAGGTTCCCGCAATGCTTGAGCCTGGTATTTTTGGTATTTTTGTTATAGTATCTCTTACGATCGTATTATCTACTCTGCCAATTGTATATCCTCCTGTGCCAATAAAAATAGGGTCAGTCGATAATGCGTACATATTTAATTCTTGTTTTTCGCTCATTTTTAATTTCTCCTTTTCTATATCTTTCTAAGAGCTGTATGCCAAAATTCATACATATCTAAAAACCGCAAAAGGCATCTCCTAAATTCATTTGGAGGCATTATTAAAATATTTTCTAACTTTGGAACAGTCGTTGCGCTATCTGTATAAGTAGGCTGTATTAATATATGTGCAAATTTATCTTTTTCATTATCTGTTTTCAGATCAAAAATATTAATAAAAGCTGATAACATAAATTTTTTGATACTGTCCTCATCATTTCTCCAGTCATTCAATTTAGAATATATTATATTTATTATTTGGTGGAGTCCAGCAATTTTGTTCTGATCATTCCTAAAGTATTCGGCAAACTCATTAAATAGCTTCCACTCTTTCCATGTATATGGTCTATTACTTTTCCCCTCTATTTTTCTTTTTCCTTTAGAATAGCAAATATCATTTCTGCGACAGTTAGTATCTAAAAATTCAAAATCAATTGTGTTAGGATATATTACAATTTTAGTAATGGGTTTACTATTTTTAAAGTCAACTTCACAAATATCAGTTTTTTTGTCTTCGGGGTTTATGTACAATTGATATTCATTTTCTTTATTATTTATTGTTAGATAGAAACTGTAATAATTTGTTGGATTTTCGTTTTTTTCATAAATTGTTATATTCTTTAATGCTTCCTTTTGAATTTCTTCAATATCTAACGCTTTTCCATTCATCTGTATTTCATTCCAACTCGTTATATCTCTTCTTATTTTTCTTCCTGCTTTAATGCCAATATATAATGGTTGTTTATAGTACTGAAATATTGTTCCTATATGTAATGGTAATTTCCCAGCGACATATTTGAAATGATTATAATACTTATTTTGAATATTACTTATGAGGCAAGGTAAGGATTGGGCGGAAATAATAAACTGCCATGAAATTGGTGTTGGATTTATTATTGAAATATATGGCAAATATGACTCATAAGTCGCCATATCTCCACTCAAGTTAATATCTGTATATTCGCCCGTGTAGTAATCTTGAAGTAGAATGTCATCTAACCAGTCAGTATTTTTAATAGCTAATGTATCTTTTGCCTTATCTTTAAAGCTTTTTTTGACAATAATAGGTATAGCTTCTGCTATAGAAGAAATTAGATATGCATTCCCTTTCTTGTCTATCCAAAAATCTAGTCCTTTGTAACTATATTCTTTCTCCATATACCCCCGCTCGTCGACAGCTCTATACCAGACAAGTCTTTTATATCTATAATCTTCATCGCTGATATCTAATAGACTTTTCATATCTTTACTACATTCTATAAAAAAGTCTTGAGTTGTCTCCCATATTCTTCTGAGTCTTGCGGGTGATGGATTTTTCCTTAAAACAAATTGAAGTAAAATAGTAGCAAGGAAATCCGAGTCCTCTCCATTTAGCTTATCCCAGTCTATCTTTCCTTTATCAAAATCTACTTTGACGCCAAGTTTACTTTTAATAAACTCTTCCCATCTATCCCCAATACTTCGTTCTAGTATGATATTAGCAGTAAAATCATGTAGCTTTTGATTATGAACGCCTTTATTAACATATTCTTTTAATATAGTTTCCTTAACTAATTTCCCCGCTACCGAAAAATCTTTTACCAACAGATTTTTCTTTAAATGCCAATCTATTTGATTGGTAAAAGTAGTATTTATTAGGTCTCCGTTAAGCCAGTCCTGCAACTCAAATTTTAGGGTAACTATAGCAATTCTATCATTTGAATCTTTTAAATCTCCTGTCCAAATTGTTTCACCGTTTATATTCTTAATCCATTCTTCGATTCTATTATCCTTTCTTTCCTTACATCCATCACAAATCATTAAGTCTTCATCACTTTTTCTTGCTAGCCGGAAGTTGCATGCCTGGCACAAACCATTGAAGTTTGAATTTGTTTTATCTTCTGTTTCTTTTAATTTTAGTGCAATACCTTTACATATCTTCTCAAAGTTATTATCAGAATCTGTTGGATAAGAAGCCTTTAAAAAATTTTCTCTACTTTTTTCTAAAAGATATGTGATATTCATCATGCCTCGAGAAGGCTTTGTTGTAAAGATGGAGGGGTAAATTTCACCGCCAAATATTTCGCTAAAAACTTTCATAATCTTATCAGCGATTTCTTTCAAAGATTTATTTAAAGGAAAAATATAATCGCTCTTGTTCCTAAAATCACCGGCATTCTCTGGTATTATAAAATAAATTCCCGTTTCATCTCGATATATCTCATTTCCAAGCGCATATTCCGTTTCTATTATATCTTTCACCATTTTATCAGCCTTATCTGCCGCATCTCGGTACCATTTTATAAAATGTGCCTTTAAAGCCTTTTCAGCAAGGGCTAATTTATCATATTGAACGCCAAGTATACTCCACCTTATTTTCCTGCACTTGGTATTATCTATATAATCTTTGTATTTCGATGAGTCTAATTGAATTGCTGCAAGAGAGGCTTTGAAAAGCGACGCAGTCATATATGCCTGGTCCCACAAAGTGACATCGTTTATAGGAAATCGAGAATCGCTTAAGAGGTGTGAATACCAGTTCTTGACCTCTTCAAAAACAAAATTTCTTATTTCTATCCAATCATCATCTGAAAAATCCTCTGGTTTTCTTGGTATTGAACTTATCATCTTCCATAGATTTTTAAAAAAACAAATTCTTTGCTTATCAAGCATTTCTTCTTTTACTTCTTCTTTAAATGAGCCAAATGCATTAGAAATCCATAGATTTTTAAGCTTTTGTTTCTCTAGAGGTTCTCCTTTGTCGATTCCGGAATTTACATTTTCGCATCCATGGAATAATATATTTTTGACAAAATTTATGACATTGAGAGGCCGCTTTTTTTCAATACCATCGCCGTATACAATATCTGAAAGAAGTAAATCTTTTTCTAGGCCAACTTTGGTATTGTAGAAAAAATCAGGAAAGTCTTCATTTATCCGTTTTAAATCTTCTTTAAATCTGCTTAAATTGGGGTCTTTATTATCTGTATAATAATCTCTGTACCCAGTAAAAATTGGATATCCATATTCTGCTTCAAACGCCTTTGCATTGATGTTAAAATAATCACTCCAATGTTTGAAATTAATATGTGTCTTCCCAAGGTTAAATAAAAGTGCTCCTATCTCTGCTTTTATTATTTCCGTCTTATTCTTTTTAAGTTTTTCTAAATCCAAACTACCCACTACCCTTCCACCTTACATATTCAAGTAGCATATTGTGTCTTTCTCTACTATGCAAGCCTTTCCCCAACCATATTTGCTTTTTGCGCCTATTCCTTCTTCCTCAAAAGAATATTGGATAAGAGTTTTTATAATCTCATAGTCATTATTTACTTGATCTTTTAACTCTTTAAATGGCAGCATTACTGCATCATAAGGTATATATATAAATTGAAAAATGCCTTCTGTGCCTTGTGGAACTACTTCAAAATAAATAGGAAAAGTCCCAGCTTTTGTATTTCTATTGTGCGGATTTATCACTTCTAGATCTAACCGGTTAAAATACGTTGGGTAGAACACTCCTCTACCTTTTTTAGTTTTAATTGTTTCAATATTATCTTCGAAATATTGCCATATTTGCTCCTTTATACTCTTACCTTCTTTGCTGAATATAAGATTTATCCCTAACTCTTCTAATGCATATTTTACAACTTTAGAAGTAAGATCGATTTCGTAAGCGCTTGTTTCTATTTTGTTTTTGGAGTTTTTTTCATTTTTTACATAGTCATCAATTGCTTTTTCGATCTTGCGGAATTCTTCCGAGCCTGTACCAAAAATCCTTAAAATGCTTTGAAAATATCGGATAGCTTCTACTTCTTGATTTTTATCCATGAGTTCAGCTAACTTTTTTGAAGCTGTTTTCAGAAGCATCCCTTTCCATCCAGCTCCTCTTACCATCGGAACTTTCCATATTTTCTCTTTTAATATCGGGTTGTCAATTATATAAAAGTCCTCCATATCGCGCGAAAAATAAGGGGCTTGTAAAATAAATCTATACTGAAGCCCAAAGGAACCTGGTATAAGAGATTTAATGTAATCTTGAAGAGCGCTTTGGTTTTTAAAGATGCCAGACGATTTTTGTGCAGAGCACGCATCATTAGAGCAATACCAAAAACCATTTTTTTCTTTTTTAAAAAAAGCTAATGGGAACTCTTGAAATTTAACTTTTTTGGGCATTTCTTTGTGCGAAATATGGCTCGTTTTTACAAACGGAAATGTATTAAGAAAATCTTCCTCTGCTAATTCTTCTACTTTTTTATCTGAACTTTTGTCAACTGTATATTTATATGAATATTTTAAAAAGAGGGCATATGGCGTTAATTCCTTTGGGCAATCATAAATAGCTTCATATTTCATCGGCTCACCCCGCTTAAAAATTTTTGTAAAAGTATTAGAGAAATAAATCCATACTGATACGAATTATTTGCTGTTTTATTGATCCAAGGAATTATTTTTGTGGCATTCGGACCTTCAATATTTTGATACTTGTCACGTTTGGTAGAACCAAATATGTAGTGCCGTTTTTCTTTATCGTCTACAGCCGATCTCATATCACTTTTGTATTTAACCAACTTTTCACTTATTTTTTTATAATCGGTATCTTTGCTTCTTCCCATAATGTATAGACCAATTTGTCTATTTTCAATGAGGCTATCTTCTAATAAGTCCTTAAAATTTGCTATATTTTCCTTCACAATCTCGCTACAATTGATTTCAGGATATCCCTTAATTTTAAAGCTATTATAAATTTCAAGATTTTCATCTTCCACTTCGAATTTTACTCTCCCATACCCAAGGTTATTTTTCCCTCCAATGAATCCATATATTTCAATAAAATGCAATAGCGGATATATGATGGTTTTCTTTAATTCATCGCTTTCCAATTCGAGATATAAACAGAAATCCCCCCAAAAGTATGGTTTTTCATAATACCATTTCGAAGGTTTTTGCCTCTCAATAGATTCTTTTAGAATATACTTTGGTAGCTCTAATTGATCATTTAAGAAAGAGTGGATTGAGTATTCGAGTTTCTTTATTTTTACAAAGCCACACCAGCCATTACACCCAAAGATTTGAGAAGGTAAAGAAACTTTAAGTTCTTCTAAGGATCTCTGTTTAATTTCAAAAAGTGACATACCTACTTCGTTATTTCTTTCGGCACTTGATAATATATTATATACTCCCGATTTAAACTTATTATAATCTACCTTTTCTGCTTGATAGGATTTAACATCAATCTTGCTTGATGCATAACATATCACTTCAAACCAGAATCGCAGGGAACCCATAACAGATTGAGGCTGTATGCGCTTGCATGTGCCCGAAGCGTTCCCTGTCCATAAAGGTGTTACAGTATTTACTTTGATTTTTAGTGTTGTCAATTCGCGTTCACCTCCTTTTGCTTTTGCAAAAATCATAACCATGCTAATTAACTTAAAAAATATAGTTATCGTGTTTATTTTAATTTGAATACAATTTCTCAGCATCCTGTTACATTACATGCAGTGCATCTTATCAGCCTTTAGAGATATTTTGAGGTTTATTGTTTATGCAATTTTGTGCTTTATGAATTTTTGATAGTATGATAGAATTTTAATCACTAAGATCAAATTACATACTTATTCGACAAAAATGTATGCAAATCCTCCAAATTTTTAAATTAATATCTTACTTTTATATTAAAAAGCCCAAGCTCCGATTATTTTACTTGCGAAGTTTGGGCTTTTTATTTATTTAAACCTCAATTGTAAGAAGGGGGGCATGCTGCTGGGCGCCGTAGACATCGCTTTCTCCTATTGCACCTGCTACGAGGGGTCTTTTTATGGTGATTTTTATTGCCTTTGCCGGGTCGAAGTTTATTATAGATATTATGTCTTCTTCGGGTATTTGGTAAAGGCTGCTGATGAGTTTTTTATTTATGATGTCTTTCTGCTTTACTTTCTCATATGAGTCAAAGTCTTTAAAGATTATATCCATTGTAAGTTCGTAAGGACCTGAGTTTTTACTCCTTATAACTTCGGCTACTTCTGTAATCGGAATGCCCATTTTATTCACTTCCTTTTATTGTTTTGACGGTAATGGGAAAGTATTCTTTTGGATCGTCTACTTTAAGTAGGTGATATATGCTAAATTCATAAACTTCTCCTGCCTCTATATCAGACGGCGAATATCTAAGAGCCAGATTGCCTGCGGTAGCTATTCTGCCGGGGTAGCCATAGTGCAGAAGGCTTGAACGAGTAAAGCTGCAAATGGTGTTGGCCATCTCTTGGGTTTTGGCAACTACTTCTATTATAATGCCAAGCTCATGTGAGGGCTCATCCTTTAATGGCTCAAGTTTGCCCATTACGCCGTCTTTTCCGTATAGTGCAAATAGTATCTGGTAATCGTCGCTCTTTATATTTGAAAAATTGTTCTTTGCCATGTCTTTAACTGCTTCCAATATATCATCAATTTGATTTATCATTATGGGATCTCTTGTCCCTGCAATAGAAATCGTGCGGTAGCCGGTTTTTTTGGCGCCTTCAAGCTTTATGGTGTATTCATCAGAAGGTATGAATTTACTGCCGCTGACCTTTACACGCCTTTCATCTATCTGAGTAAACTCTGTCTCTTCAAGACTTATTATTCCTCCCGGTCCATGAAGCCTATAGGGATCGTCTTTTTCGTAAAGAGTATGTGCTGCTATGGATGTAACGGTGCACTTTCTTTTTGGGTTTAAGGCTTCTAGGATAAAGCAGTCACGCCTTAGTGTGCCCATCATGCAGTCACTGCCGCTTCCGGGGGTTGCAGCTATGCTGGCGCATTCCAGTATTTTACCCATGTGAAGGGCGAGTCCTTTCGGAAATCCTGCTTTAATGCAGGGTGCGGCAAAGACAGTGGGGTCAAACGCCCTTCCTGCCAATACCAGGTCTACATCATTTTCCAGTGCATCTATAATAGGTTCTACTCCCATCTGAGCCACTATCCGTGTTGTCTCTTCTATGTCTTCTCGGCTAAGTTCTCCTGCCGGAGCAAGAGGCTCGATCTTTCCTTTTTCAAATTCTTTTAAGATCTTCTCTTTGGGGATCTGTGCCTCTATAACCGCAACTTTAAGTTCTAGGCTTTCTTCTCTTGCTATTTCTTTTATGATATCTTCGGCCCAGTATAGATGCTCATTTGCTCCAGAACCTCCGGCTGTGCCTACTAACACAGGTATCTTAAGTTTTTTTCCGGCTTTTAGCATAAGCTTTAAATCTCGTTTTACTGCTTCCCGGTCGGTAAAGGACACCCCTGCGCCTAGGTAGTAGGGCCCCGGATCTGTAGAACCTGCATCCACCGCTATAACATCCGGATGCTGATCAAGCCCTCTTTCAAAGGACTCTACCGGAAATCCGTAACCGAGTATGGCAGTTGGTGAAAGAACTTTTATTTCTTCCAATCAGAAAACCTCCTTTTTGGACTTTAAAAGAGCAAGTACTCTGTTCATCTCGTTATATACAATCATCAATCCTTCATCTACCCCCATGCCGGGCTTTGCAAGTATTTGGCATGGTCGTGTAGCAAGAGCAATATCTGTGCATATCTGAGCCGAGCGATCAGTTTCATTGCACGTTCCGCCCTGGTATGCGCCTATTTTATGTTCCTTGCAGTAAAGCACCGCCTCGATGGTATTGTTTATACCGCCTAAATCCGGTGTTTTTATCTGAATCATGTCGGCGGCGCCTTCATCTACAAATTCCTTTATATCTTCTAAGGTATTGCACCATTCATCGGCTACAATTTCAACCTTGATATTTCGCCCTTTAAGGCTTTCTCTAAGCTTCTTTAATTGCTTTAACTGCTCATATTTGCTTCCCGCATCTATTGGGCCTTCTATTCTGAGCGTAAATGGAGATGCTGCTTCCTCGAGTTTTTCAAAATAATCCGTTATGGCGCAAATATCACCGTCAAATGCCTCGCCGATTGTCCCATAAACATCTATGTGAAATATGGGCTTATAGTCATCTCCTGCTATTTGGTAAATCCTTTCTTTTAGCCAATTGATATATTCTATGAGCTTTTCGCCCTGTTTACCAAGCTTTGAAACATTGTTTATAAGGGCATGGGGGAGCACATCCACCCGCTTTATTATCATCTTATCAGCATTTGTATAGCGGTCATCTCCGCTTTGGGCAAAAATAGGAACCGGCATAGGATCTATTTTGAGGTTATATTCTTCAGCCACTACCTCTGTTCGGGTTATATCTTTTGCTTTAGCAACTGCATCCAGAATTGCTTGAGTGATTCCATACCGCAGCGCTGTATGAAGCCTTTTGCCGTTTATCTTGTAGTTATCTATTTTATCGGCTAGTCTCCTAAAGCTGTCAAGCTCCTCGCCTATAAGTATTGGCTTTATCTCGTTTTCAATAACCGGTATAAAATCCTCAGCTAAAAACAAGGGGTCCCGACCGCCTGCCCCGGAATATTGGACGGCGGCGCAGTCTCCATAAGCCATCTTGCCATCATCTGTTATTATCATTACGGAAATCGACTCTCCGGCTTGCCTTACAGCTTTAAATCCCTTTGTTTTAGGCGTGCCTTCGTAAATAAATCCATCTTCTTTTGCATCGCTTTTGATTGCCGCCTGATCATCGAAATAAAAGCCGGCAAGACCTTTAGATGCTATAACTTGTCTGATTTTGCTCATCATCTTGTCTCCTTTATGCAATTTTAGAATCCGTTCTTCCTACAAGCATTCCCTGCCCTATGGCATAAATGTCATCTATAACCATTTTAAAGCTTACTTCTCTGTTTTCCGCCTTGGCCCTTTCGGCTAATTTTCTTCTGTGGAATTCTTTTATTTCATCATCAAACGGAATTGACCCGAAGTTTAAAAACCTGACTGCCCCGCTGTTGTCCCGTGCCGGCAAGATTTTTCCGGCATTATACTGGCTAGGCGCAAAGGGAACATCAAGTACCCCTGCTGCAAAGGCTCTTACTGCGCCTTTGGCCCAGTCTCCTTCTCCAAGTTCATACACTTTGGACAAAATCTGCCGGGTTTCCCTCTTTATAATTTCTTTTTCTTTTTCAAGTTCCTTATTAGAAATCATCCTCTGATCTTTTAGCATATTAATTACTTGTCTTGTTGCTCTTAAACCTTCGGCATTTGCCTCTTTTGTAGGTATGCCAAACGCCTCATGGGGTGTTTTTACAATAACTTTGGTAGCCTTGCTCAATGCTGCAGTTGCAGCTCCCCAGGATATGACACCGAAGGCTTGAGCTTCGTCTTGGGGAAATCCGCCCATCCATTGATGAAAAGCTGTTGTAATCATGACACTATAATCTTTTAGATATTCCGCTGACAGCTCTTTTAACGTCTCTACTGCCGCAACATCTTGAATCAAATTGCCGCATTGTCCATATCCAAGGGTAATATTCCGAACGCCCTGCTCTGCAGCAAGAATTCCTTCGATAATGCCGATGCTATGGGATATGCAAGGCGGAACCAATGTTCCTGTTAACGGTCCAAAGGGTTCTCTGTTTAAAGAAACTCCGTTTTCTTCATAAATGCCTACAAGTCTGTCTACGTATTGCCAATAATAAATCGATTGTTCAATAGAGATTTTCTTGGCATAAGGCACATTGTATGATATGCCGCCGCCTTCAAAGTCTGTAAAGCCTCCTGCTAAAGAAATTTCAGCAAGAAGTCTGGCATCGGGAGTGCCATGTCTTACTTGAACGGGACAGTCTAAGGATTCAATGACCTTTCTGCACTTTTGTACGCCGTAATTTACTGCAGGAAAACCATTCAGCAGAGACCGTCCTGCCTTTTCGCTTTCTCTAATTCCTTTTTCGGCTTCTTCATATCTGTTTTGTCTTGTATAGCTGTCTATTGTGGTAGGCAGCACGTCTGCCTTTCCTTTTTGTCTTAAGAATCTTAAAAGTTCTATATGTTCTTCAAGTAGCGCTACACCGGCCCTGGGTTGTATCAGTGTGTTGTTCTTTGAAGCAGCTTCTTTCAGCTTGTTTGTCATGATTTGATTCTTTGGAAGGTTCTGATGGTATCTTAAGGCTTCTTCAAAATCAACTTCTTTTCCTGTAGGCCACTGATTTAAAACCTCTTGCCTCATTTCATTAAATTTCTTTATGTCCCATTTTTTATTTTGAATTTCCACAGTAAACGCCTCCTCGTTATAATAAACTTACAGTTTTAAATCTCTTTAAGATATTGTTTAGCTAGTCTTAAGGCCTTGTCAGGCACGATTTCGCTTAATAATCCGATGGATGATAAAAGATATTTTTCATCAAGGAGTATTTTAGGATTCTCCGGCGCTAGGATATCCGGCTGGCTGCTGTCATATAAGCCATGTTTTAGTATTTCTTTTGGATTTTCGCCATATATCAAGATGCCGCCTGTCCCTATCAGATAGTTTAGCTGGGTAAGGTCCTTTCCATGCTGGACATATGCCGCTCCAAAGGGGCTATAGACTGTTTCAATTCTTCCTACGTGTCTTTTTACCGCAAGATCTGTTGCAGCTTTTGCAATTCCTGCATCTATTTCTTTTTCTATGTCATCGCAGGGTACATAATCTGTATTTTTGCTTATTTTCTCAACATATTCCACCAGCATTTTTTCTTCTATGTTAGGCGGCAGATAGTTCTTCAGTATGTTTTTGATGCCTACTTCTTCAACTAGCGCTAAGGCGCTATAACGCATCCCAAGGTCTCCCTCAACAGTCCTTTTCACGAAAGGCTCTTCCAGTCCTCTCAGCGTTACTCCTTGTTTTGTCGGCTCTCCTGTTGCAGCAGAATCCACATCTGTGGTGGCTCCGCCGATATCCACAACCATTACATCTCCAAGCCCTGCTTCATTATTACTTCCTTTTGCAAGAAGTTCGGCTGCCTTCATTACCGCTGAAGGAGTTGGTATTATCGGGCTATCTACATATTCGCTTACTTTTGCAAGACCTTTGGCATAGATGATTCTGTTTAAAAAAACTTCCCGAATAATTTTTTTGGCAGGCTCTATGTTGAGGCACTCCAATTTTGGCATTACGTTTTCGGCCACATAGACTTCTTTAGAAGCCGCACGCAAAACTTTTTCGACAGCAGATGCCGCCGTTTTGTTGCCTGCAACTATTATGGGAGCATCGACTTTAAGCTCTGCAAGTTTCTTAGCATTGTGGATTATTACATCCTTATTGCCGCCATCGGTGCCGCCTGCAAGTAAAATTATATCCGGCGAGTACTTTGTTACTTGATCTAGCTCATCGTCTGTCAGCTCATAGCAAAATACATGTCCTACTTTGGCTCCTGCTCCCAGCGCCGCACGCTTTGCAGCTTCAGAAGTCAGTTCAGGTACAAGACCTACTGCTATCATTTTAAGTCCGCCTGCCGCGCTACTGCATGCAAGCTTATGTTTTGCTTCTGTAGGCTCTACTCCCATTGCCCTAAGCTCTTCGATGGCCTTATTTATTCCGATATTTACATCTTCAGCTACGGTAGTTGCTGCTTGAGCTGTTCCTTTTAGCTCCACAGTTTCCAAATCTATGGCAGTCACTTTTGTATAGGTGCTTCCAATATCTATAAGTAAGGCTAGTTCCATTTTCACACCTCTTTGTAAACAAGAATTGCTTATTTAATCCCTAAATCATTTTTTAAATCTTCAATAGGCTTCTCAGGCAGCGTTCCCGGTGGATACGCTCTATCAAATCCCATATCTAAAAATTTCTTTTCAGTGGTTGGCCAATCTTGTTTTCCGACCACCAGGTTGCCGCCTACATATAGGATCAGATCACCTAAGCCTGCTTCGATACATTTTTCTTTAAAGCCTTTGCAGTCAAGTTCTCCATGTCCATAGAGCGAAGACACTAAAATAGCATCTGCATCGGTTTCTATTGCGGCATTAATAAAATCTTCCTGCGAGGATAAAACCCCGATGTTTACCACATTAAAACCGGCTTCGCTGAAAGCTTCATCAAGGATTCTAATTCCTACTGAGTGCACATCAGACCCTATAACTCCTAGTACAATCGTTTTTTTATCATCGTATTTCAACTTATATCACCCCATGCAATAATTGTTTGGTTGAAGAAACGTATACAGAATATTCGGTATTTTTGGATGCCAGGTTTCCTGTATACAATCGCTCAAGAATATTAATTCTAATTTAGTCCGTGCTCAATATATGTTTTCGTTTGAAAATATTCGCATACACAAGATACTGTTTTCTTGTATACAGAATACATAATCTTCTTTATTTTAATATATCATATTTTTTAGGTTTTGTATAATACATTTTTTCTGAAAACAATTGTTTTACGCCATATATCACTAATACTCTTGTTTTTTATTAAATATCTGCTTAGTTTATCAGCATTCACTTGTTTTTGATTTTTAGCTAAATAATTAAATCTTCTCCCCCTTTTCGTATTCCCATAGCTTCTCTTTCAGAATACTTGGTAGTTCGAAGTATGTAAAATATAACTGAATCCTCACTTTCTTTGATGGTTTTCTTCAGCTCAAGCTTTAATTTTTTAAAACTTGCTTCCGAAATTTCCCCTTCTAAGACAGAATTTTGAACCCATGTCAGATACTTTCGACATATTTTTAAAACCTTTGCCACTCGTTTTTCTCCGACATCATATACAACTATTACAAACATTTTGTCCACCCTTTAAGCTTTTCTTCAATGAAATTCTTCTGTACTGTTTATTATATTTTACCATATGATTTTTGTGCGATATAAAAATAAACCCATTAGTATGGGTTTAAGTTCATTTTTTCCATTTAGCGACAAGCGATCCTTTGCAGACAGACTATGAACATCTCTGGCATCTCTTGCCACGCTAAAGAAGATGGATTTAATTCCGGATTTAATTCCTTATAGGTAGGCTATAAACGAAGATGCACTAATAAACTTCGGCCTGCAGAAAGCGTTGTTTCAATTCCTTATAGGTAGGCTATAAACGAAATGAACTGGGGTTATTCACTCCATCCAATAGAATGTTTCAATTCCTTATAGGTAGGCTATAAACGACAGCGAAGACGTTATAACTTCGTTGTCTAGATTATGTTTCAATTCCTTATAGGTAGGCTATGAACGTAGCTTTGGTGTTAAAAGATACAGTGCCTTCTGTGTTTCAATTCCTTATAGGTAGGCTATGAACGTTGGAGCCGTTACTACTCTTACCTCATGGCAGTTCTTGTTTCAATTCCTTATAGGTAGGCTATGAACCAGGCCGCTAGGCTTAGTGCCGGAAACATACGTTTGTTTCAATTCCTTATAGGTAGGCTATGAACATACTATTAAATATGACCAAAAATAGCCTTTAAAGTGTTTCAATTCCTTATAGGTAGGCTATAAACTAATATATTATAACAATAAAAAAAGGAGTTGTAACAAGTTTCAATTCCTTATAGGTAGGCTATAAACAAATAGCAACAGATGCAATTGCGAAAAGCGCTGCCAGGTTTCAATTCCTTATAGGTAGGCTATGAACCAATAGGGGCGCTAAACGAGACCGAAAGGCAAATAAGTTTCAATTCCTTATAGGTAGGCTATGAACTTACTAAATCAGATATTAATTTATTCATTTCATCAATGTTTCAATTCCTTATAGGTAGGCTATGAACTACAGCAGCAGTTCTAACAAACATGCTAGGGTTTGAAGGTTTCAATTCCTTATAGGTAGGCTATGAACTCTGTATCTGTAAGCTCTTAACATACTATCATCACCAGTTTCAATTCCTTATAGGTAGGCTATGAACTCTTCTCGGCTGTGCAGTCTTGTTTTTGAAAATACGTGTTTCAATTCCTTATAGGTAGGCTATGAACTATGCAACCCTTATCCCATTGTGCAACCCTTGTATGTTTCAATTCCTTATAGGTAGGCTATGAACGGCCGGACAAGCCCAAAATATACCTTTTGGGGATTTGTTTCAATTCCTTATAGGTAGGCTATGAACGGTTTAAGTGGGGCTTTGAGCAGCTTCTGTATTTTGGTTTCAATTCCTTATAGGTAGGCTATGAACGTAGTCCAGGTTCTGGTTGTAACGCACCCTGGCAGTTTCAATTCCTTATAGGTAGGCTATGAACGTTGTCTTCCATAAATTCATACAACTCATCTTGATAGTTTCAATTCCTTATAGGTAGGCTATGAACTTGAAGTGCTGGACAAGAATTATAATCCATCACAGGCGTTTCAATTCCTTATAGGTAGGCTATGAACCCATGCTTGCCTTGCTTTGTATATATGGGAGAGCCGCGTTTCAATTCCTTATAGGTAGGCTATGAACCCTTTGGTGTTGGTGGGCTATGTGGATGGTCAAAAGGTTTCAATTCCTTATAGGTAGGCTATGAACCTGGAGCAAAAAATGAAGGGAGGCAGAGAAGGTGATGTTTCAATTCCTTATAGGTAGGCTATGAACACTGTGGCTGTAGGGAGGTGTTGTAATAAAGGGTAGTTTCAATTCCTTATAGGTAGGCTATGAACATGTTTGTATTTTTTGAGTAATTCCTAAAGTTTTATGTTTCAATTCCTTATAGGTAGGCTATGAACATCATCTCTAAAGTTTGATTTAACATAACCTTTAAACCGTTTCAATTCCTTATAGGTAGGCTATGAACAGTGTGTTCAGTCCTACAGGTTTACAATTATAATCGTGTTTCAATTCCTTATAGGTAGGCTATGAACGCCTTGCAGCCCGTGATTAATTAGGGTCTCTCTTCGTTTCAATTCCTTATAGGTAGGCTATGAACTGGAAGAAAATCCGCAGGACCAAGACGAGATTTGAGCGTTTCAATTCCTTATAGGTAGGCTATGAACCGCCCAAGAGCATGAAGTATTTCAGGCCTATGGCGGTTTCAATTCCTTATAGGTAGGCTATGAACGCGATCATCTGTTCATAAGCGTTGCCGCCGGCTTTTTTGTTTCAATTCCTTATAGGTAGGCTATGAACGTACCCACTGATGTTGTTCCCATAGCAACAATACGGTTTCAATTCCTTATAGGTAGGCTATGAACGGTAAACCTTCGCGTCCCAGGTGTTACGCTCCATGTTGTTTCAATTCCTTATAGGTAGGCTATGAACGGTTTTGAAAGGCTGCTGCCAGTCCAGCTTCGGCTAGTTTCAATTCCTTATAGGTAGGCTATGAACCCGGGCAGCTCAACAAAGACGGTGACGGCATTTTAGTTTCAATTCCTTATAGGTAGGCTATGAACGCAGGTGAACGTATGTTTGTTGCAATCCATCGCTCAAGTTTCAATTCCTTATAGGTAGGCTATGAACCAGTAGATACATATTGGGCTGCTGATCATTCTTCTGTGTTTCAATTCCTTATAGGTAGGCTATGAACTAAATGGGTGTTCAGGTGCATTGAACACTACTTGTAGTTTCAATTCCTTATAGGTAGGCTATGAACTCCGGCTCTATGGTTACTTTGAATGATTGCCCTGAGTTTCAATTCCTTATAGGTAGGCTATGAACTAGAAATTGCCCATAGTAGTGTCAGTATTTATTGTCAGTTTCAATTCCTTATAGGTAGGCTATGAACACGATGCACTAAAAGCAGGAGGTATACAAAACGCAAGTTTCAATTCCTTATAGGTAGGCTATGAACTGTTTGCGTGGCGTGATGTTGTTGTCAATCATGGTGTGTTTCAATTCCTTATAGGTAGGCTATGAACCGAAATTGCCCGAGCAATTGACAGATACTGTCAAGAGTTTCAATTCCTTATAGGTAGGCTATGAACGGAAGAGC
This sequence comes from Tepidanaerobacter syntrophicus, assembly GCF_001485475.2. NCBI lineage: Bacteria > Bacillati > Bacillota > Clostridia > Thermosediminibacterales > Tepidanaerobacteraceae > Tepidanaerobacter > Tepidanaerobacter syntrophicus. The sequence continues at coordinate 152,605 of NZ_DF977000.1, forward strand.
CAGAGCATTATGACCATCGGGGAATATTGTTTCAATTCCTTATAGGTAGGCTATGAACTTTTTTTGTGTGTTGCGAAGAATTTCCCTATATCTTGGTTTCAATTCCTTATAGGTAGGCTATGAACACCAACAGCGGCCTTCTCCGGCAGAGGGCGGCATATTGTTTCAATTCCTTATAGGTAGGCTATGAACTTATTCCATGCTGTTCTTTCTGCCGAAGTTATATGCTGTTTCAATTCCTTATAGGTAGGCTATGAACCCACGGTTTCATGAGAAACCTTGTAGACGACAAGGTTGTTTCAATTCCTTATAGGTAGGCTATGAACTTTGCACTTCTTGACCCCCTCCTTTGGGCCCCTGAGGTTTCAATTCCTTATAGGTAGGCTATGAACTTTGAACGGCTCCCAATTGATTAGAGCCGTCCGGAGTTTCAATTCCTTATAGGTAGGCTATGAACGCCACAGAGCAAAATCTTAAAAGCCTTGAGAAACAATGTTTCAATTCCTTATAGGTAGGCTATGAACATTTAGTGAGTTCTGCTTTTAGCTGGGGTAAAAATTGTTTCAATTCCTTATAGGTAGGCTATGAACTAGGAATATGTTTATTTTTAAATACGCCAGCAGCTCTGTTTCAATTCCTTATAGGTAGGCTATGAACGACCCAATCCATAAATGCATCTGCTTTAGGTTGGCGACGTTTCAATTCCTTATAGGTAGGCTATGAACATTTAGTGTGGTTGCTGTAATTGTAAGAGTATCACCTTGTTTCAATTCCTTATAGGTAGGCTATGAACTATATCTGTTCATTTTATCACCGCCTTAATAGAATTCGTTTCAATTCCTTATAGGTAGGCTATGAACTTCACCTCCAATGTAAAAGCCCCCTTTCGACAGGGCAGTTTCAATTCCTTATAGGTAGGCTATGAACTCAAATATTGATGGACCAAACCGGAATATATATCAATGTTTCAATTCCTTATAGGTAGGCTATGAACTATGACCTTTGGCTTGTCCAGTTCAATTTGGTGCTGGTTTCAATTCCTTATAGGTAGGCTATGAACTAGATTTGCTATAGTTTTAGCCATGTTCTGTATCGTGTTTCAATTCCTTATAGGTAGGCTATGAACACATTCCTGCAAATACTTGTCACTAGCATAAAGGTCAATGTTTCAATTCCTTATAGGTAGGCTATGAACTGTCCGGGGTCGGTTTTGTGTCTGTGCTTTTACCGGTTTCAATTCCTTATAGGTAGGCTATGAACTAGAAACGGGCCGGTGGGAATGATAGATGTAATGTTGTTTCAATTCCTTATAGGTAGGCTATGAACTCAGATGCACAATAGAAACACTCACGATAGAAACACGTTTCAATTCCTTATAGGTAGGCTATGAACTAGACAGGCTGACTGCCCGTTGAAGCCGGTGGAGGAGTTTCAATTCCTTATAGGTAGGCTATGAACGACCTGCCCATTTTTTGTTAGAACACATCTAACAGTGGTTTCAATTCCTTATAGGTAGGCTATGAACAATGAGAACCGATTTGATTAGAACCAGATTTATGCTGTTTCAATTCCTTATAGGTAGGCTATGAACTTCATATGCAGAGCCGATATGTAAAAAAGACACTCAGTTTCAATTCCTTATAGGTAGGCTATGAACTAACAGTTACAGCCGATGAAAATCTTCTCAAAAACCTTGGTTTCAATTCCTTATAGGTAGGCTATGAACAATGGAAGGAGGGCGTAAAATGGCATGGCAAACACCGTTTCAATTCCTTATAGGTAGGCTATGAACTAGCCCGCATTTGACCCAAAGCCAGGATAATTCTGTGTTTCAATTCCTTATAGGTAGGCTATGAACTAATAACCGGTCTTCCAGGCTTACCTCTTGGCATTGTAGTTTCAATTCCTTATAGGTAGGCTATGAACTTACGCTGTAACCCATAATCGTGCCGCCGGTAATGGGTTTCAATTCCTTATAGGTAGGCTATGAACGTGCATCCAAGGACATTTTAATCATCGCACTTCCAGGTTTCAATTCCTTATAGGTAGGCTATGAACGGAAATGAAGCCTACCTTAGCCGGTTTTTGGGAGTGGAGTTTCAATTCCTTATAGGTAGGCTATGAACGAGTTCGGGGAATATAATGGGCAATTTCTTATACAAGTTTCAATTCCTTATAGGTAGGCTATGAACTTTTGCCCTGGAAAGCAACGCCCCTAGGATGCAAAAGTTTCAATTCCTTATAGGTAGGCTATGAACGGTATACCTGCATGGGAAATACTTGCAGAGGCAATGAAGTTTCAATTCCTTATAGGTAGGCTATGAACTCAAGCCTTCCCTTCAAGTTTATCGATGATGATTGAGTTTCAATTCCTTATAGGTAGGCTATGAACTTTTTATCTTTAAGGGAGCGGTTACAAGAGGAGATAATGTTTCAATTCCTTATAGGTAGGCTATGAACTGTAAAAGCCATTTATAACCACCTCTCCCTATAAGTTACCGGTTTCAATTCCTTATAGGTAGGCTATGAACTGTATGCAAAATACTTCCCTGTATCTGCACCCCTGCGCTGGTTTCAATTCCTTATAGGTAGGCTATGAACATGAAAAAAGAGCCCGAAGGCTCTTCTCATATTACAGTTTCAATTCCTTATAGGTAGGCTATGAACCTCCTAACTGATATGTTTTACTCTGTAATTTTTCTGCGTTTCAATTCCTTATAGGTAGGCTATGAACTATTGAAATTCTGCTCTTCTTGTATTCTCCAATTATGTTTCAATTCCTTATAGGTAGGCTATGAACTCAAGTTTTGGATTGCTTTCTCCATTTACCCAATCCTTGTTTCAATTCCTTATAGGTAGGCTATGAACTATTTCTTTATTCTCATCGTTATAAAGAATTTTTCCAGTTTCAATTCCTTATAGGTAGGCTATGAACTTTCAAAAATAGTTATAATTTCTTGAACTTTAGTGTAGTTTCAATTCCTTATAGGTAGGCTATGAACCCGTAAATCATGGTAAAAAATAAAGAAAATGCGAGAAAAATAATTTGTGTAATTTTCTATACATAACTTCTACATAGAATCAAAAAATCCTTCTTTTCTAGATAAATTCTTTATTTGAAGGCATTTTTTATTTGTCGTCGATCTCCAGGGGTTTTTGCGCTATCGGAGGTCGACGACAATTTTAAAATACAAAATTTACCATCTTGCTATAAATGCTTCATATTTTTCTTCTCCGATAAGATGCTTTTCTAATTTGTATAGCTCCATACGTATTATTCGCCGATAAGAAATATTTCTTCCTAATTCTCTGTGCTTTATTGTTGTATTTAATTTGTCTTCATACTCTTGAACAAAAGCCTTTTTGGCATTTTCTTTCATAAGCAATCCATCGGTGGTTTTCTCGAAATCATCAGCTTTTATGATGTTCCTTCCCAGCAAAGTATAAATTACCCTGTCCACTATAATTGGTTTGAAAATTTCTGATACATCTAGATTTAAGGTAAATCGTCGAAAGTTAGTCGCGTGCAAGAATCCTATTCGCGGATCAAGATGTGTTTTATATATTTCGCTAAGGCACGTAGTATACATGAGTGAGTTGCCAAAGCTTATCATGGTATTAAGATTGTTTTTTGGTGGTCTTCTGGTTCGTTCTACAAAACTAAATTCGGGTTTTTGTATTATTTCATCAAAAGCGTCGTAATAGTATTGTCTGATATTGCCTTCAATCGCCATTAATTCATCTATCTGCAAACATTCATCAATGTGCTGTTCAAGATTATTTATCTCATTTTCAATATCTTGTAAGTTTTTGCCACGATTAATATAATACCTTACCGCTTGTCTCATATTTTTTGATGCCCCGATAACAAATTCCTTTGCCAATTCCAGTCTTTTTTCATTATCTAAATAGTGCTCAGCTTGTTTTAAAATCATATGCCCGGAATTTAAGTGTTCTCTTGGATAGTAAGTACCAGCGTAATAGCCATAATAATTGTAAAAATGTAAGATTATTTCTGAAGTCGTTGCAAACTCAAGAAACCTTTTGTTTATATCTACTTCTCCAAAAATGTGAATTTCACTCGTGCCGTTTACTGGAATATATTTCTTGCCTGCTTCATTTTCGAAGAACAATGTATTATCTTTTCTTTTTAGTTCTCCATTAGAAAATATGTATACAGGTTTTTTCACAGCAGACCCTCCTTAAGCAAAACAAAATTCTGCATATGCACAGTTTTTACAAAATGGAATTTTTCTAGCTGCGGGAGGTTGTTCTAGGTATATGATTTTTAAGATATCTTGTTTCATTTGTTCAAGTTCAGTTAACGCCTCTTCGTTTAGCAAAACTTCTTCGCGCTTTTTTTCCTCTGGAAAATAAAGTTCGCCTCTTGCCGATATCCCATTTTCTTTCAAAATTGATAGATAAAACAGCAGCTGCATTCTTGCTGCAAGCTTAAATTTACTGCTCTTTTTTACTTCACCTATCACAATCTGTCCATTGTCCATCTTTAGTATATCAAGTTTAATATTGCCTATCTGCATCTCTTTCTTTTCACGCTGGTAAGAACTTTCATTAATAAATCTGCCAATCTCTATGAATTCATTTTCTTGGTCAGCCACGATGCTCCGAGCTATCAGCCAAGCTTCTCTCTTGCATACACAATAGTACCAAATCAGTGTGCCATTAATTTTAACATCTTCTGCAGACATTAGGCATCACCTTTCTTGCTATTTTCGTTTTTTTAAAACAGCAATTCTTCTGGCATGGGGTAAAAAAGCTTTCATGTTATATGATAGAAGGACTGTCATCATACTTAATTCCTCGTTCCGCACTATATTCCACTTCACAAAAAGGCAATGGACACTGTTCATCTTCAACTCTCGTCGCTGCTATCCACCTTCGATATTTGCTGTAAGTTACGGGCACTTCATACAAGGGTATTTTTGCATACTCCTTTTCTGCATATAGTTCTTCAACTTTTTCCTTAAATATTGTAGGTATAATAGCTACTTTTATGATATCAAATCGTCTTGTAGCAAGCTTTTCGTCTATCGGTAAATCAAATATAAACAGTTCATCTGCGATATTTTGATATAGTTGCAAACCTTCTTCATAATTTTCATCATAAATATCAAACCCATCATAAACTTCTTCAATCATGTCTATAATTTCTCGCTCGGCTAATTTCTTTTGCTTTAATTTCAGTATCGTTTGAGTTTTTTCTAAAATTGCTCTTGAGTCTTTATAAACATATTTTATACTTATCTCCGACGGATCAAAGACAATAAACTCCGAATTTTCAAATTCTAAGTGACGGTTGCAGCGTCCTGCTCTTTGTACCAAACTGTCAATAGGAGCACATTCCGAGAACATAATTTCAAAGCTTACATCTAAAGATACTTCTAAGACTTGTGTAGCAATAACTAATTGATAATCCTTGCTTCCTTCTAATAACAAAGCTTCTTTTTTCATTCTATCTTCCATCGTAAATTCGGAATGTAGACACAAGACACGAAGCGACTCATTTTTTTCATGCCAGTAATCATATTCTCTTTTTGCAGTTTCTATATCATTTACTACTAATGCAACTTTTTTACCTTGCTGTAAGTATTCTTCTATTTCATCTCTAATATCTTCTAAATTCTTTTCAATATATCTCCAAGTGTTCGATTTTCTATCCATTAATTCTTCTGCTATAATGGGTTTTTCTATATCTAATAAATCTTGAAAATGTTTTAACAAAAACTTTGGAAATGTAGCGCTCATTAACATAACCCTACCGCCTAATGTCTTTATTTTTTTAATAGTTTGAGTAATAAGCGCTAATGTAAAGGTGTCGTATGACTGGATTTCATCGAAAATTACTGTACTGTTTATTAGAGCATATTCTTTTAAACCCCATAATGTAGAGTTAAAACCGCTTGTTAAAATTTGATCGACGGTAGATACCATCACAGAGGGTATGAGGGCTTTTCCGTGTAGAAGCGTAAACGATGGTAAAGCATCATTTTCTTGTAGTGCAAAATAGGTGTTTGCGCCAGAATGACTCAAGCCACAAACCTTGGGATTAAAATAATATTTTTTCATACGTTCATAAATACTATTGGAAGTTACTTTAGTAGGCATACAAAAAATTATCTTCTTGCTGTCAAATTGCGCAGCCCACAAAAGAGATGCTTCAGTCTTTCCTGAACCTGTAGGTGCTATTGCTATTACATCGCCCTGGGCTTGAGCACACTTTTTATGAAACGGTCTTTCTACGTAAGTTCTGCCTTCTTCTTCTAATTTTTTCTTTAATCTTTGAATTAGCTCATCTTGAGTAAGTGTATACTTTCGGATCTCTTCTTCCGAGGATGCCATCCAGTCACAATATTGGAGTTGGCCTTTAGCAATAGCGTAAAGTAAACGTAGGTCATAACGACTGATGGTTTTAAATGCTCCTCTTTCCTCCATACTCAGTAAACTAAATATGTTCTCTAAAATTAATTTTATCGTTAGTGGAAAACTTTCTGTATTCAAAGGTATTTGTGGCCTTATACCATGGTATTCATCTAATAGTTTACAACCATATTCGATTTCCTCATTGCTAAGTAATGGCCAGTTCTTTTTGTTAAATTCTCGTTCAAAACTATCAAATCTTTGATCTATTTGTTTGTGATGCGATATTACCGCAAAAAGCGGATACCCAAAATCCGCTTTTTGCTTTTTCCACTCACCTGCAAAAGGCAGCATATAGTAAAACGAAAGTAATTCATGTCGAAAGTGATACTTTTTATTTACTTTTTCTCCCCGGATAATAGTTCGCATAACTTCTTGAAAGTTGCAATTTAACTTTCCAAAATCATGCATTAGAATTGCAATTTTCATTTTTTGCTCATATTGCTCCGGCGTCTCTCCACAACGGTTAAGCAATGGAGTTAAATATTTTAGTGTTTCTTTTAACTCATTTTCAAAGGTTTCATAGACTTTGCTAACATGATAGTAGTATGAACCTTTTTCACCATTTATAGGCTTAGCGTAATACATTATTTATTCATTTCCTTTTTCATTAAATATATAGCACAAAGAAACTACTGTATCATCAAAAAAATACACAGAAACCGGATTAGTAGGCTTTTGATTGTCTCCCAAAAAGGTAAAAGTTTGGTATGAACAAGCTTGTCGAGCACCATCAGTTTCAAATGTATAATCTACAGGTAGTAATTTAACTATTGCTGGCTTTATAGTTTTTGCAATAGGAGTCTTACTTATTTTTTCCCAGTCTAATTCAAGATTAGACAATTGATCGCCATAAATCCAGGTATTATCTATTTCTGAGCTTTTACCTATTTTTAAATCATCGTGCCATGTTACCTTGCTTAATTTTGCAATATCATCGCTTGTGCCTAAGGTTAGTCCGTAATAAGGTGCTGTAAAAGCATTATATAGCTCCTTTGCTATTTCCTTGTCCTCGCACATATAATACAATTTGCCACGAAATTCATATAAAAACTCTCTGATAACTATATCTGTGCCTGATTTGCCGCCACTTTTTATCTTCTCATAATTCCAGAGGTCGCGGCCTTTGCCTTGATAATTCCCTTGGCATCCGACCCCAATATGATACCTTTTGAAAAAGCTGAGAGTTTCTTCAAAACTCTTGCCCATTGCTGCTCCTGCAAATCCCGCAAGGGTGCTAGGAGGGGGTAAAGGGAGTGTCTCATGATACAACTGTCCTGCCGCTTCTCGAAATGAAGCAGTAATTGCTTCAACTTCTATGCTTATACCTTTCAAATTCATTTCCCTCCCTTTGCTTAATGAATTTTCCTTAATAAACTTCGCTAATCCAGTTTCTGATTTCTTTAAAGGCTTCTCCGATTGGCACAAACCCGTCATGATCTAAATCAAAGAAACCTTTTCTTTCTCCAAATGTATGAGCCAAAATCTGTGATGAAAAATCTTCTGCTGTATTTTTGATTAGCTCAGCATCAAAATCGTTTTCTCCTTTTAGTTTTACGCTCTCAAGAAAAATAGGATTTTTAACCGGCATAATAGCTGCGCAAACCATCTTAGGCGACATATCAGTTAAAAATCTGCTCTGCCTTCCTACGGTCCAAAGGTTTTGTATTGCATCGCAAAGTGCAAGGACTCTCTTAGTTTTTTCTTCCGGACTTAAGCTAAGTTCGTAAAGGTCACCCTTTGAAGCTTCTCCAACCCTATCAAGCTCGATTAGAATAGTCCCGCAATAAAATCCGGAATGGATTTCCGTTTCAAATATGTTGGGATTGCCCCCAGCAGAAACAGACATATAATTCGTACCAAAATCCATGTCTCCTAGATATGGATTAAGAGCAATTGCCGGCGATACGCGAACCGGGCTTGTTCTTTTTACAGTTTCTTTTTTCGCATCCATAAACCCAAATAAATCATCATCGATATAGTTTTTGGGATCACACAACGTAGTAGCAGCACCTTTCTCTTTCTCTCCGGCTTTTCCTTCAGAAAGTTCAAAGCCCATCACCGCAAGTTGCTCTCTAAGCGCTCTCCGAATAGCTTGTGAAGAACAGTATGGATAATCTTTCCCATCATTTTTACGTATCTTTTTTATGCTGGAAATGTTATCTGCTTCTTTGTCAGAACCATTTAATGAAGCATAGCTTGCCTTTGTCAAATAAGTAATTGTCAATGCCTTAATTTTCTCCATCTTTCACATCTCCTTTTTTAGAATCTGTCATGATACCATTATAAACATTCAATGCACCTAAAATACAGTAAGCTCGAAAATCTTCAAAATTAACATCGTTGATTAATCCCTCTTGTATTGGTTTAGATACAGAAATCCCATATCTAAACTGCAAGTTATTTAATTGGTTCAAGAAATCTGTTGCTGTCCGTGTTTTTCTCAGCTTAAATAAATCGCCTTTAATTTTTTTAAATTCATCATTGTTCAGTTTTTGCTTTGCCTGCAAGACAATCTGCTTTCCCAAATTCACGGCAGCTTCAATCTGTTCTTTAGTCATGCTATCACCCCTTATAATTAATTGATAATTCATGATAAACAGCAGCATATTGCGCATACGCAGAAAACCGTTATTGCTCACTATTTTACTAAAACAAAATTCTTCCATATCCTGCAAGATAGGATGCTTATTTAGAACCTTTTTTAGTATTTCATTGCGCTTTAATGCCCTATTTTCAATTTTTGATTCCATTGTATCGTATAAATCTTCAAATACTTGCTTTAAATTTACATCTTTTTCCATTAGTGCAGAAAATAGCCTAAACATGTATGCTGTATCTTGGTAAATGATTAAATCTTTAGTTATAAAAGTTTGCCCTTTAGTTTCTAAGAAAAGTAAAACTACTTCAGTTGGTGCTCCCAATATATCTCCGATTAGCTCTTGAAGAAATGAATTTATGTTACTATTCACGTTTTCATTTTTTAGGTCATATTGTCTTTTTAGTAAATCATAGGCGTCAAAATAGAATGCCCAAAGCAGTTCATATGGTTTATTAGCATAATAAAGTAATTCATCTTTATTTACCCCTATATTTTTTAGAAAGTATTGATCATCAAAAGCTCTTAAAGCAGATCTGCAGCCAAGTTTGTCCTGTAATTTGAGTAAATGTTTCAAATTGGGTGAGTTAGGAGAAATTATGATCATGGTATCGTTGTCCGTTTTATAGTGTATACACTCGTATGCAAATTTTGATAAGAAATTACACTCCCAACAAACAGCATCGAGTTTTCGTGCCTGAGAATGAAAGGATCGTGAAGCAGAAGCACTTGCAAATAAGAAATAGATTGGTTGTGCTATATCATATACCTCAGTGTGTTCCTGGCCACATATACAGCAGGTATAGGTTTTCTTTTTACTCTTTTCTTTTGGCAAAATCTTGATTTCAGTATCGTGACAAATAGGTGGCTCATATAGAAGTTTTTCATCTTTACCCCACAGTTTTTTATTTGTTTGGCTTAAAAACTCATCAACTCGTTTTTTGAGAGATTCAGGCAAATTTTCATATTTTTCTCCTTCGGCTTTCCAGCTTCTTGCGCTTAACACTTTTTGAATAGGCGGAATGGGCATTCGTCGCGGTGCTGTTTTTAGTTCATCTTTTTCTCTATCATATATTACAAGTTCCTGTTTTTCTCGCTGGCTGGCACTTGAGATATTCCAATACATCCCTGCAAGATGTTCATAGCATTCCCCGAGAAAAGAACGCAAATCATCAATATTTTCAGCTTGAAATGTAAGTCCTATCGATTTTGGAACAACTTCAATATTTAATTCCTCTCTTTTATCTCGAAGTGCATCCTTTACGGCTATAAGGTATAATCCGGCTAATCCCGCATTCAACCACCAATTATTTCTGACTTTAAAAGTATATTCCATCATATGCTTAATTTACCTCCCTTCATTTATTATTTGTATGCACGAAAAACCTTGAGAGCCTTTGCTTCCAAGCCCAGCACTTAGTGCAAAGGACAGAAGTTCACTATCGCCTCGCAGGCGAAATAACCCGCTAGAACCTTTTATAACTGTATTTTTATAAATAACTACATTTTGCTTATGATTGCCAACTGGGAAAATTTCGAATCTTTCAGGTGCCGGCCTATTATAAAAGGCCTGCCATTTTTTTCTTAGATTTTCTTTGACTAATTCCTGAAACATTGGTTCCTTTGGCGTAAAATAACATGTATATTTTCCTCCATCTGGTTTTATAAAAGTACTATAGGCTACTATCGGAGATAGAGTTTGTACTAAGATAGATGTACTTTTGGTATTTGTCGGAATAAACTGTATTTCTTTAACCTGTAGTTTGTTTTTTCCTAAAACAATTTCACCTTTCTTTAAAATGGAATTCCCAAATGACTGGCAAAACTCATCCATCGGAGATGAAAAATACAGTTTCATATCAGAAAAAAAGGTGATTGATTTGTTCTTTTTATCTATTGAGAATTTACCAAATAAATTAGAAAAATTAAACATTTTAAACGTGCGTTCATTATAGGTGAATCCCCTATTGTGCAGAAAATCTGCGAGTTCATCATCTATATTATTGTATATCATTCCTTGAATTAAGTGATTATACTGCAACGGTAAAGTAGTTTGATTGTCATTTTGTCTATTTCTTAACAATAGACATAATTGCAATTTAAATCCTCCTTATTATTGTGACTTTGCTGTTTTATTTAATCTTACATTAAGCATAAAACATAATAATCTAATTGTCAAGAAGGTTTTTAAAAAAACTTAAAAAAACTTTTACAAAATAAGCTGCAATCTATCACGATTTTTGATATAATCAAACAGACATAGATTGCCTATAAGGAATGGAAATTTGTGACTTTGATGTTTGATTAGTTTACCTATGAGGATTTTTATTTTAATGTTTAGCAAAATTACCTAAGTACTTTGAGAAAAATGTAACTTATTTATATATTCAACGCTTATCGCAGTTTTCCTCCTTTCCCGGAAAAATTTTATCTGATTTATTTGTAAACTTTGTAATAGGATTTTTTGCTGTACTTAGAATGAAAGTAAGATATAGGATGATAACAGGATACAAAAAAACGGAGCATTTATTTGCTCCGCTTTATGTTTTGTGTCGAATTTTGATGGTTTAATCTAAAAATTTAAAAGTGCTTATAATTTTATCGAATAATTCCTGTTTTTGTAAATCAATATCAAGTGTATAAAAACTAATTATGAAGACTCGCTTTCCATCAGTAAGATAATAAGTATGAGGATACCATACGTCGATGTCTCCTCCGTAAGGATATGATTTCGTAATTATTTTTACGCCTGTAAGTTCTCCCACTTTTATATCTTCTTTAGATATAAGTTCATAATCATCGCTTGGCTTCCAGGTGTCAAGGAGAGTCTGGCCTTCCTTCATCATCACAGGCGGCAAAAGTTCTCCTATTTTTTCGCCATTTTCATCGGTAAAAATACTATATTCTACTTTCCACTGGGAGGGAAATTCTAGGGAGTAGGAAATTATAGGGGAATTTTCGCGAAAAGAATATGAGACCCAGTCTTCTGTAACATAAGCATAGTCTTTGACGATAATTTTTTTCCAGCCTTCTATTTGCTCTGCCTCTTCTATATTAAATGCCGGTTCCTCTTCTGTATTTACATCATCGCCGTTTTTTGAGTCATCCTGGGTGTCTTCATCATCTGTATTTTGGACAGGCAAGACCACAGAATCTTCTTGGGACGATGTCTCTTTTGTGCCGGAAGGGTTGTTCTGCGTATTAGAAGTTCCCGGACTTGCACTATCCCCTTTACTACATCCTGTAAGTATCATTAATGCAACCAGCATAAAAATAGAAAGTTTTCCTACTAACTTTAGCCGGTTCAACTATATTAAAACCCCCTCATTTTTTTAATTTTTTGCTGCACTTTTCACAATAGCCATAGATTTCAAATCGATGTTCCGTGGGCGTAAATCCTTTTTTGTCAAGCTCTTTTTCTATATCTTCCATCGGGCAGTAATCAATAGGTATTGACGCACCGCACTTTTTGCAAATAATATGGTGATGGTGGCCTTTCTCTCGTCTAAGTTCATAAAGAATTTTATCGTCTTCAGAAGTAATTCGACACAAAACACCTTTTTTGAGCAGCACATCAATATTTCGATATACTGTCGAAAGATTAACATTCGGCATTACATCTATGACTGCTGCAAATATCTCCTGAGCGCTTAAAACTGAACTGGAATTCTGAAGCACTTGTATTATAGCCTTACGCTGCGGTGTTACTTTTAATTTTTGCTTTTTCAGTATCTCTTCAGTATCCATTAGTTTAAGGCTCCTTTTAATTTTTTAACCAAAAGAACAATCATCAAAATAGCCGCAGCAATTAAAACGATGGTTCCGCCCGGAGCCAAATCAAATAAAAAAGAAATATAAAGGCCGCTTATCACAGAAAAAACTGCAACTACTGCAGATATAAAAAACGTCGATTTGAAACTTCCGGCAAGCTGCACGCTGACAGCAGCAGGTATAACAATAAGAGCGGATATCAGTAAAGCTCCCACTATTCTGATCGAGAGCGTCACGACCACCGCTGTCATAAGCATAAAACAAATATTTACAGCTTTTACCGGAATTCCGGCAAGTTTTGCCGTCTCCTCATCAAAAGTTACAGCAAAAAGCTCTTTATATAATAATACCATAGAAAACATTAAGAAGGAACCTAATATTGAAATAATTATCAGATCCTGCGAAGAAACGGCTACCAGACTACCGAATAAATAAGACATAAGATCTGTATTAAATGATTTTCCAAGGCTTATAAGCACCGCCGCAAGCCCCATCCCTCCGGAAAGCACCACTGCCAGAGCTACCTCAGCATATTTATTAAACGATGACCTTATTGCCTCAATTAAAAAAGCCGCAATGCATGAAAACGCCAGGGCTCCATAAGATGTATTAATGCCTATAAGCATAGCCCCTGCAACTCCGGCTAAAGCCGCATGGGACAGGCTGTCGCCTATCATGGACATTCGTCTTAATACTATAAAAACGCCCATAATCGACGCTAAAAGCGCTATTATGATTCCTGCCGCAAAAGCTCTCTGCATAAAATCGAAACTTAACATATCCATTTAAATACCTCTCCTTGCACTTTTGCCAAGCAATCTATAGGCCAAAATTTTTGAAAGACTGTCATTATTTTCATATACTGATATTTCGCCATCCTCCATGTAGCCTACTTTATCCGCAATCCTCAGCGCTGCGTCAACTTCGTGGGTTACCATTACTACAGTTCCGCCTTCTTTATGAAATTTGTCTAGGAGCTCATAAAACTCCCGCTGTGATGCTGCATCAATACCGGTAGTAGGCTCATCTAAGAAAAGCGCTTCAGGTTTTTTCACAAGCGCTCTTGCAAGAAATACCTTTTGTCTTTGTCCTCCCGAAAGATGTCCTAAAAGTTTAGTTGCAAGATGGCTTATCCCCACTTCTTTTAAAGCATCTTCGGCTGCTTCTTTTATCTTGCTTTTGTTAAATATTTTTCCAAATCCCGGATAATAGCCGGAAGATACGATTTCCATCACCGTTGCCGGAAAAGAAATATTGGTATTTGATGCATGCTGGGATATATAACCTATCTTATTCCACTCTTTAAAATTTTTGATTTTTCGGCCGAATATCTTAGCTTCACCGGCCTTAGGCACAAGCAGGCCCAGCATGATTTTGAGCAGCGTTGACTTTGCCGAGCCATTGGGGCCGAGAATTGCAAGAAATTCACCTTTTTCAACTAATAAATTTATATTACGCAAAACCGGTGTGCCATTATAGGAAAAGGAAACACCTTCAAGCCTTATTACATCGGCAGATTTATCTATCTCTAACTTTCTTTCCATTTCGTCACCGGCTTTTGCTTTTAATTCGCCGCAAGAATCGATGCATGAAGCATTACTGCCCTTCATATTCTAACGCCTGCCTTAAAATATCTAAATTTTTTTCCATAATGGAAAAATAATCTTCTCCTGCCTTTATTTCATCAGGCCACAGTGTTTCTAAGGGATTTATAGTTAAAATCTGTGCCCCTATTTCATTTGCTACTGTTTCAGGTAGTTTTGAGGATGAACCTTTTTCTACTAAAATATACTTTATATTCTTCGATTTACATATATCCGCGATCTCGGCTATCTTTTTAGGCGATGGTTCATCTTGAGGCGAAAGGCCTGCTATAGATATTTGATTAAAGCCGTATCTTTTCGCCATATAATCTAAAAACCCATGAGAAGTAACAACATCCTTTTTTGAGCTTTTTGATGTTACTTCAAGCAGTTCTTTATCAAGTTCATCAAATTTTTTTAAAAGGGCTTCAAGATTTTCTTTGTATATTTCTTCATGTTCGGGGTCTTCTGCGGCAATTACTTCAAAAATCTTTTGTGCCATTTCCTTTGCTAAAACAGGGTCAAGCCATATATGGGGATCATTGTTTTCTATAAGATCTGTGCCGACTTCCAGCACCTTTACGCCATTCTTACTTAAATCTTCTGCAATCTTTGAAGCCCAAGGCTCCATGCTTTCGCCTAAATATATGAAAATATCGCCGTCGTAAATCTTTGCCATCTGTTTTGGAGAAAGTTCATAGTCATGAGGTTCAACCCCTGTAGGAATGAGATTTTCCACATTGGCGTTATCGCCTACAATTTTCTCGGTAAAATCGTAAATAGGATAAAATGTAGTGTAAATTTTAAGGTTTGCTTGATCTTCCGGTTCTACTTCTTCTACATCTTCGTTTTTGGCGCATCCTGCTGCAAAAGCCGCAAGACATACAGCTAAAAATAATACTAAAATAGTTTTTGTTTTCTTCAACAGGCTTTCCTCCCTGGAGTTTGGTTTTAATAACCTTTTCTAATTGCAAAGGATTTGCATTTGTAACTTACATTATAAGGTAGAAGGTAAAGAGTGTCAATAGATACATAATCCGTATCGACCGAATAACTATTTCACCAGAATTGCAAAAAAATACCCCCGTTTCCGAGGGTATTTCTAAGTGCTAGATTGTCACTAGGCATGCATGGGGGTTAATGATTTAGTAAAGATATCGGTTATAACTTTATCGGTAGCAGGAACAGGAGACATAGCGCAAAGGCCGTCTAATGATGGTGTTGTTTTTACAAGTTCTACTAATTTAGGTATATCCTCTTCAGTAAATCCAAGATCCGATAGTTTCTCGGTGCAGCCTACCGAGAACAGCCATTCTTCGAACCTGCAAGCAGCATACTCTGCCTCAGCCGGGAGTCCTTGTAAATCAGGAACTATTGGGTATAATATATCAGCCAGCACTTCACTTTCTACAGGATAAATTGTCTCAATTACTGCCGGCAAGATAGCGCCCAGACCTAATCCATGGGAAAGATCGCCTTTTACAGCACTAAGCGGATGCTCTAACGCATGTGTCAAATGCAGCAATCCGTTATCAAACGAAATTCCTGCAAGAAGTGATGCGTATAGTAAATAATAGCGAGCTGTTAAATTTTCCGGATCTTTTAATACAATAGGTAAGTATCTTGCCACAAGCCTTATGGTCTCTTTGGCTGTTAAAATACTATAAGGCGAGGCTGCTTTCGTAGTAGCTGCTTCTATAACATGGTTTACGGCATCTACTGTAACTGCTATGGTCTGAGTTCTTGAAAGATTCTTCATTAAAGCAGGATCATCTATAGCAAACCTTGGATACAGACATTCATAAGCGATAGCCGGTTTATAGTTTTTCTCGGGAATAGTTGCAACGGCAAATCTATCGACTTCTGTCCCTGTGCCATGGGTCAAGTTTATTACAACAAGCGGAACAGATTCTTCCGGAACAAATTCCAGAGTGTAGAGCTGTCTTGCATCTTTATCGGTATATTTTAATAGAACTGATACGCTTTTTGCTGTATCGGCAGGACTACCACCGCCGATACTGATTATGGCTTCAGCTCCCATTTCTCTGCCTAGCTTTGTCGCCTCATCAATCATATCTACTGTTGGATTAGGGCCTACTTTGTCATATAATTTGTATTCAAAACCTCTCTCATCTAATGCCGGTTTTACTATATCCCATGCTCCGCTAACTTTATAAGAACCTTTTCCGGTGACAAACAAAATCTTAGTTATTTTATGTTCTTTAAAGTTATCTAAGATATCAGCAATCTTGTGGATTGCTCCAACTCCAAAATATGTTGTGTTCTTACATCTTAGCTCAAAAACTTTATTAGGATTTACGGTAAGCTCCCACATAATAATACCTCCTTGTGATTGTTTTCACATTCTCTGTATTTATTATATAACTTGTATGTCAATTATACAAAATGCAACCACCTTTAAATATATCCATTCTGCTACAGTTTGTTTAATTTTTAACGATATATCTGCGATTTTCTCGATTTTGTGAAGATTTTCTCAATCAGAAGACAGTCTATGAACATAACTTAATATACACGCTTCTTGCTTACAATTATTTATAAAGGTTTTTGCATTTAGCTGACGATATTCGCAACTCGCAAACATATTGACAAATATCTATATATGTATTACCTTATTAGATAGATATCAATCAATATGAGGTGTAATTCATGGAAGAAAAAGATGCTGCTTTAATATGTAAAGCCCTTGGGGACTTTAACCGCCTGCAGATAGTAGAGATGCTCTCAGATGGCGAAAAATGTGCATGCAAACTACTGGAAAAGTTTGATATTACGCAGCCTACGCTATCCCACCATATGAAGGTGCTTTGCGACTCAGGCCTTGTAAATGCCCGTCGCGAAGGAAAGTGGTGCTATTATTCTCTAAACTGTGATACATTCTACGATTTTCAAAGCTATATTGCATCTCTGTCTTGTTGCAAAAGCAGTAAGGAGTGCAGATGCTGATGGCATGGAATTTTATTCAAAATCAGGTCCTGGGCCTTAAGTGGCTAAATACATTGATTGGAAATATATTAGTAAGGCTCGGATTGGATATAGAAAGCAAAGTAGGCGGCAGTCTTCAGTTTTTCTTGTATGACACATTAAAGATTACTTTTCTCTTGTGTATCCTTATTTTTATAATTTCCTATATACAAAGTTATTTTCCTCCGGAACGCAGTAAAAAGATTATGGGAAAATTCAGCGGCATATGGGCAAATTGTATGGCGGCACTTCTAGGGACGGTAACGCCCTTTTGCAGTTGTTCATCTATTCCGCTGTTCATTGGTTTTACAAGCGCAGGTCTTTCGCTGGGTGTTACGTTCTCTTTTTTGATCTCGTCTCCCATGGTGGACTTGGGCAGTCTTGTGTTGCTGATGAGTATCTTTGGAACAAAAATCGCCCTTGCTTATGTGGTTCTAGGTCTTGTTGTCGCTGTGGCAGGCGGCACGCTCATAGAAAAGCTGCAAATGGAAAAGTATATTGAAGAGTTTATTGTAAAGGCCGGCAGAGTAGACATTGAATCTCCTGATTTGACTCAAAGCCAGCGGCTGCTATATGCAAGAGAGCAAGTTTCGAGCACATTTAAAAGAGTTTTTCCTTATATTTTAGTTGGAGTAGGCATAGGTTCAATTATTCACAACTGGATACCTGAAAGCTTTATAGAAAATATACTGGGCGATAACAATCCTTTTGGCGTAATTATAGCAACATTGATAGGAGTGCCAATATATGCGGATATCTTTGGCACCATACCTATCGCAGAAGCACTGCTTTATAAGGGAGCGCAGCTTGGAACAGTGCTGTCTTTTATGATGGGGGTAACTACACTGAGCCTACCTTCCATGATAATGCTGCGCAAGGCTATAAAACCCAGATTGTTGACAGTTTTTATAGGGATTTGTACTTTTGGCATTATTTTAGTCGGATATATCTTTAATATATTTCAATATATATTTATATAAAAGGTGGAGGGAATATTATGGAACTTTTTGGAAAGAAAAAAGAGGAAATTGAACCCTGCTGCTGCAACTGTGATTGCAGCGATGAAAACACGAAAATAGCTGAGGAGAAAAAGACTGAAGGCGGCATCAAGATACTTGGCTCAGGATGTAAAAAGTGCAATGCATTAGAAGAAGCTGCGCGGCAAGCCTTGGCCGAGTTGGGCATGGATGATAAAATCGACCATGTTACAGATTTTAGTAAGATAGCATCTTATGGAGTAATGAGCACACCCGCTCTTGTAGTAGACGGCAAAGTTGTCTCCTTTGGCAAAGTTCTAAAAAAGGATGAAGTGGTAAAAATCCTTAAAGAAGCCAGGGGCTTGAATTAATAACCGCTTATAAAAAGACCAGCCATACCTAAGCATAAACGCTTGGACGGCTGGTCTTTTGGTTTTTTATCTATAGTCCTATTTCAGCTACTAATTCTTGTTTTGGTCTAAATCCTATTAATTTTTTAGCTACCTTTCCGTCTTCAAAAAGTATAAGTGTGGGTATGCTCATGATTCCAAATTTTGAAGCGGTATTGGGATTTTCGTCTACGTTTAATTTGCAGACTTTAATTCCGGGATATTCTGCGGCTATCTCCTCAATAACAGGGCTCATCATGCGGCAAGGACCACACCAAGCTGCCCAAAAATCTACTAATACCTTACCTTTTGCTTGAAGGACTTCACTTTCAAAATTATCGTCTGTAACAACTATAGGTTTCATTTAAATTTCCTCCTTTGGAAACTATTTTATTTTTCTTGACCTGTTTTTGTGGTTATACTATACTACTATTATAGTATAATTTATATTTTGCGAAAACCCCTTAAAGGTTTAGTGTAATATTATTTTTAAATTATTATGGAAGGATGCAGTTTTTATGATAGAGAGCAAAATTATTCGGAGCCTTCGTCAAAAGCGAAATATGACATTAGAAGATTTGGCCCGGCAGACGGGTCTTTCAGTTTCTTACCTTAGTGAAGTTGAACGAGGCAAGAAACAGCCTTCATTGGAGACCCTTGAAAAAATCTCGCAAGCCTTGAATATTTCTCGTGATGCACTTCTTTCTCCAACCAGTCCGGCAAATACCAGCGGACTTGGAGCAAAGATTTCTATTATTCGAGAGGAAAAAGGCATGTCTCTTAGCGAGCTTGCTGAAAAGGCCAATATCTCGCCAAGCTATCTTTGCCAAATTGAAAACAGCAAGGTAATGCCGGCGCTTTCTACTTTGAAGAATATAGCCGCCGCTTTAGATGTAGAACCGGAACTTCTCATGGCTTCCACCAGTTTTGTCGGCTACAAGATAAAAAAGATACGGCGGGAGCGAAATATCACCCAAGCACAGCTTGCAAAGAAAGCCGGAGTATCTACCGGTCTTATAGGTCAGATTGAAAGCGGAAAGGTAGAGCCTTCTATTAAAACTCTAGAAAAAATCGCTGCAGCGCTTTCCCTTTCGCCGTGCTTTTTTGTTTCAGAGGATGATGAGCTTACGTCTACATTGAAATCTATGAATCCTGAAATAAGGGAACTCTTAAACGATCCTCGGGTCCGGTCAGCTCTTGAACTTTTGGCCGACTGCAGTACCGAAGAATTTACTTTTATCCTAAAGTTTATTCAGCTTTACAAGGAACATAGGCGTGTTTAAACGCTTTTTTCTAGCCTGATTTTATTATACTATTATTTTTTTTCGCTGTCAATGAGTATTTCTAAATATTTATTATGCTACCATAAAGGAGAGAAAATCATTGTCCAAAACAGATACAGCAAAAATATATGTTGTGGGGGGCGGAGCTTCCGGCATATTGGCAGCCCTTTCAGCTCGCTACAGCGGCGCAAATGTTACTATATTGGAACGCAATCCGCGAATAGGCAAGAAAATCCTTGCTACGGGCAACGGAAGGTGTAACTACACTAATGTAAATACAGATATAAAATATTATCATGGCAAAAATCCGGAATTTGCTTATGGCGCACTGTCGGCTTTTAATGTACAGCAAACCATGGGCTTTTTTGAAAAGTTAGGTATTGTTCCCCGCATCGAAGACGCAGGAAAGGTATTTCCTATGTCTGATCAAGCTTCAAGCGTTTTAGACGTCCTTTTATATGAGCTGAATCGAGCAGGCGTAAATGTCATATGCAATACTTTTGTCAAAGACATAAAGAAAACAAAGCGAGGCTTTATGCTCCGGCTTGAAGATGGACGAATTTTAGAAGCAAGCAAAGTAATACTTGCCTGTGGCGGTAAAGCCATGCCTTCTTCCGGTTCAGACGGAAATGGATTTGAGATTGCTAAAAAATTAGGCCACCCTGTAGTTGATATATTTCCTGCCCTCGTGCAGCTAAAACTTGAAGGGGATTTTTTTAAACAGATTGAAGGGGTAAAATTTGTAGGAACGGCCGAAGTTATGGAAGGCAGCAAGAGTATTGTAAAAGATAGAGGCGACATACTTTTTGCAAATTATGGCATCTCCGGTCCTCCTATTTTGCAGATTAGCCGTAAGGCAGGGGAATTAATAAATGCGAAAAGGGAAGCTGTGCTTAAAGTTTCAATAATAGATGATATGAGCGAAAATGAATTAGATGAGTTTCTTGCAAAACGTTTTCGCAATATGCCTGAAAAACCTCTTGATTTTAGTCTTGTGGGCTTTATAAATAAGCGACTGATACCTGTTATATTAAGGCAGGCAGGGATTGGTGAAATAAAAAAGCCCGTCTGCAATGTTTCTACGGCAGAAAGGGCTAAAATCGCAAAAATTTTAACGGATTGGAGATTTAAAATTACAGGCACCAGATCCTGGCCCAGCGCTCAGGTCACGGCAGGCGGCGTGGATACAACAACTATCAATCCATACACATTGGAATCCACGCTTGTAAAAGGTCTTTACTTTTGCGGTGAAATAATCGACATAGACGGCGCCTGCGGCGGCTTTAATTTACAGTGGGCTTGGTCTTCCGGTTACCTCGCCGGCAAATCTGCCTCATGTGCGCCAAATTAATTTCCGTAATAGGCTTTCTTAAAAAGTTTTTCTAAATCCTCTTGGGTTGGCACCCTGGGGTTTGTTTGCGTGCAAGAATCCCTCATAGCTGTTGCTGCAAGAGCTTCTATGCTGGCTAAAAAATCTGCTTCAGGAATTCCGGTTTCCTTGAAACACGACGGCATTTCTAGATTTTCTTTAAGCTTTATAACCATATTTCTGAGCTCTTTTGCAGCGTATATATCCGACATATAGTTTAGTCCTAAAAGCCTGGATATCTCGGCATATCTTACAGCGGCTTTTTCTTCTTTGCTGTTGTAATCTATGACATAAGGAAGAAGTATGCCATTTGCTCTGCCATGAGGTATGTGAAATCTTCCTCCTAAGGCATGGGCCATGCTGTGATTTATGCCTAGGGACGTGTGAGTAAAGGCCATACCCGCCAGAGTTGAGGCATCATGCATCCTGACTCTTGCTTCATCATCATTGCCATTTTGATAAGACTTCGGCAGATAATCAAAAACTATTCTTATGGCTTTTTCGGCAAGTGCATCTGTAAAATCCGATGCCAGGGTGGAGACATAAGCTTCTATGGCGTGAGTCAAGACATCTATCCCTGTATCTGCCGTTACTGTAGGGGGTAATGAACGCACAAGATTTGCGTCTAAAATCGCATGATTTGGCATTAATTTTTTATCTCTTAAAGGAATTTTGGCTTTTGCTTTCTCGTCTGTAATTACTGCAAAATCAGTAACTTCTGAGCCTGTGCCGCTGGTAGTCGGTATTACAATCAGCCTGGGCTTAGACTCTTCATTTTTTTCCTCATTAATACAAGCATAAAAATAGAGTATGCCCTTGGCAGTGTCTATGGCAGAACCTCCACCGAAAGCAATAATGGTTTCAGGCAAAATCTTCTGCGCTGCTGCAACTCCACTTACAACTACCGCAACGGTAGGATCAGGAACTACATCGCTAAAGATTGTATAGCTAATATTTGCCTTATCTAATTGTTCTGTCACGTTCTTTATCATTCCTGATTTTACTAAAAAGGGGTCTGAAACAATCAATGCATTTTTGATACCTATTTGAGCTAATACCTCTAGAGAGCCTAACCCATAATGTATCCTTGTCGGAACACAAAAACTTCCTCTCCAATTTACCATAAAATCGCCCCTTATTTAAAAAAATAGCCCTTAAACCCACGCTTTTAAAAGCGTAGATATAAGGGCAACGTTGCCTTTTACATAAAAAACAAATACTACATTGTACTTGTTTTTTAATTATAAAATTTTTTGAATGACTAAATTAGTTTAGAGAGCTTATTAGCTTGATAATAATTATACACTATAACCCATCAAGATGCAAGACGGGAGTTAGAAGTGCACAGAGTGACGGTTCTTTTGTGTTCCTTTTGTGTTCTTTGTTCTTTCGTCATTTCGCTAACCATACTGTCAAAATAACCTCGAAAGTAGGGCAATTCATTTGCTCCCTGCGCCAATCGGAACTTTTAATCATGAATTGAGTCTAAATATACTAGGTGTATTTCTGTGTAAATAAGTTATAATTATAAGGAAGAAGGGAAGGTGTATTTATTATGAAAACAACTGGACTGCGCAGCTTTGCCGCTTTGCTGGCAGGGCTTATGGTATTGATGTCAGCAGCACTGCCTGTAACAGCTGATGTCAAGATACCGACGCTTATGGTGGACGGTCAGCTTATGTCACCGGCATCGCCTCTTTGTTGGGACAATGAATCGATTTTAATATCATTAGAAGAGCTCGCTGCATATCTTAATGCCAGCTTTCAGTGGAATGAGGCCGAGGGAACAACCTGGATTCAAAAAAACGGACGCACGATTTTCTTTCGGCCTTCTACGGGAGAAGTGCGCAAAAATGGAGAGCCAGTTTCCGTCCCGGTATCTCCTCGATTGATCAATGACACGTTCTATGTGCCGCTTCGCTTCGTAGCGGAAAATCTAGGAGTCACTGTAGTCTGGGATAATAGCGCTTATCAGGTTCAGATTATTACAGGCGAGCGCCACACTCCACCGGAACGGATAAGTGATGAGACGTTTAATGCTGTAGTAGCATATACCGATAAAGGCAATTTGTGGCTGCTTGACGGGCGGAAACGAGATGTTCTGCCAAAGCAGCTTACAGAGTCAGGCTATGCGGAATTAATAGGCTGGTCAGCCAACGGTGAATGGCTTGCCTATAAATATGCAAGCAGTGAAAGCACACCCCCTTATTTATGGGTGGTTCGGGCTGATGGAAAGACTGCAGGTCAGGTGGATACGGAGCCTATTTACGGTGACCCGCTATGGTCTCCTAAGGATAACAAGATAGCCTATACTGTCATGAAAGACAGCGCTGATGGCTACATTCCGGCGAGCATTGTTAGATATGCCGATATTGCAGCGGAAGGAATCAAAGTCAATACCTTGCTGGAAAAAGACTTCATTTCAATTCCATCTTTAGCTTGGCATCCGAGCGGGGAAAGCATAACTATTTCTTTCCCGCGCACCGTAGAGCAAACGCCTACGCTGGTGCAAGCAAACCTTACCGGCGAGCAGACTGTGCTTTATACTCTAAAAGATGAAGCGCCCGTGGATCTCGAGGGCATTTATAGCTGGGCCTTTATTAGTCTAAAATGGTCGCCGGACGGTCGCTACCTTGCCTATCATCTTGGAGTGAATTCCGCCTCCCTCACAGCCGATGGCGTTGAAACGGGCGTGCTAAATGTTAAAACCGGCCAATCCTTTAACTTGAGCGGCGGTCTAAATTATCTCCAATGGCTGGCATTTTCCCCGGATAACACAAAACTGGCCTATATTGCCGGCGGAGGCCGGGATGCCATGCTCAACAAGCGCTTGGAAATAGTTGATCTTATCAGCGGCAAGATTACTGATTACAGTCAAAAGGGCTATGCGGATACCCAACCCATATGGCTTTCGAATAAAACTAATGAACTACTCTTTTGCCGCGGCCCTGAAGCCGAGACCCTATACCAATCGGAAATTTTGCCGGGGACTTTGGCTCCCGGCCAGCGGATTTATAAGCTGGACAATGATGGCAATGCCGTGCCTGTTACAGCAGGACCCGCCGATACAGCCGACTATTTTCCCAACCCATCGCCCTCTGGGGAAGAAATTATCTTTCTGCGATTGGAGCGCTACGATCAAGGGTCGCTTTACTTACAGCCGATAAATGCGCCGGAAGAGGCGGTGGAGATTTTGCGGGGCTTAAGAGGCAGGCCCGGTTACTATGGAAATTATTACCCAGATTGGATTAGCGTCCATTGGTTTGAGTAAGCAACTTAGAATTTGCGAGGCATGATGAATAAAATGTCTGTGCTGTAATAAAGAAGTATTTCTGGTTATTTTAGGAATTGTTCCAGAAAAAGCCTAACTGGCACATTAAGTTTTTAAAATAAATTTTACATAGAAAGCCTAAAAAATATTATCACTTGCAAACCGCTATTTTATTGAGTTTTTTAGGTTTTCTATATTTCGTTCATAATTTCTGTCGCCAAAAAATATTCCAGATGTACCGCCTACAAATATCCTTGCTCCTGCGTTGTAAAGCGGCGGTATCGTTTCAGAGTTTATATTTCCGTCAACCTCTATCTTAATATTTGTTAAATGATTTTCTTTTAACATTTCATTTATTTTATATACCTTATTAACTGTAGATTTTATAAACTCTTGCCCTGCAAACCCGGGATTTACTGCCATTGTCAAAATAAAGTCTGTTTCTTCTAATAAAGGCTCTATAAGAAGGTGGGACGTCCCGGGGTTAATTGCTATTCCCGCTTTCATATTGCACTCTCTTATTTCTTTGAGGGCTTTATGGATATGCGGTGTAGATTCCAGATGAACGCTTATTATATCGGCACCGGCCTTTTTTGCCTTTTCAATATAATTTAAAGGATTTTCAACCATCAGGTGTGCTTCTAAGGGAGTAGTAGATACACTTCGGATAGCCTTCAAAAGGTCAATGCTCAGTGCCAGATTATTTACGAAATGTCCATCCATTATATCCATGTGGAACATATCAGTTCCGGCTTTTTCCAGTTTTAAAATTTCGCTTTCCAAATTCAATAAATCCGCGCACATTAATGAAGAAGAAATTTCTATAGTCATGTCTAAAGCAAGCCACCTCTTAAACTAATTTTATTGCTTTCACAAGTTGTATATCTTAAACTTTCCCACGACACCATAAGCCTGCTCCTCGATAGAAAATGCAGGATCTAAGTTGTCGGATTTTATTCCTAGTTTGATTGATTTAAAAAGTCCTAGCATTTGAGCATATAAAGCATAAAGCAAGGTTAAAAAAGCCTCGTCTAGATTATTAATATCTTTGTTTTCCAGCGAAACCACATAATCGGCCTCTTCGGTCCTCAAAGCTTTTGGCTCAAAAAGTAGAATTTTCCCTTTGTACATTTTATTGTGGCTTATCTCATCTATGAGATCTAAATCATATTTTTGAGTATAAGCATTATTTGATACAAAGCATCCCAGAATCGTTTTATCATTTATTACAAATTTTTGTCCATGCCTTAAGCCTAAAAAGCTGCTATATGTCGCATTAACTGTCCCTTGGGTTAATTCTAACGACTTAAGGGCAGCCTCTCTTGCGCAGCCTTTTAAACTACCGCTTCCTAAAAAGTGCAGTCTATCATAGGATTCTTCCGCGATATTTTTTATCTTATCGCAGTCTTCATTGAGTATTCTTTTAGATTCATTTACCAGAATTTGCAATATATCGTCTGCGCCACATTTTTTATCAACCAGATAGGGGAGCAGCAGATTTGCAAGGAGCATAGTGGTAAAACTGACTGTCGCAGCATAAGCTGAATCATTGGCCTCTTCTGGCAGCACCAGCGACATGCTCCTTTCTTGACCAATTTTCATCTTTGCTAACTGACCTTCTTTATTGCAAGTAACATTGAGAAAATATATATTGTTTATAAGTTGTTGAGCTTCTTGTATTACAGCTAAGCTTTCCGGACTGTTGCCTGATTTTGAATAGGATATTAAAAGAGTAGGCCTATCTTTTAAAAAATAGTTTTCCGGAGCCGCTGCAATGTCTGTAGAATCAATGGATTCTGCGTCTAGATCTAAAGCCCTGCGCAAATATCCTGCGCTGCAATCGCCGACAAACGCTGAACTGCCGGCTCCTGTCAATATAATCTTCACATTTTTAGTCTGAAATACTGGGTCTAGAAACTTTTTAAAGTCTTCCTTGTTTTTTATTAAATACCCGAATAGTTCCTTCCATGCCTTAGGCTGACTCGCAATTGCGCTTGCTGTAATATATGCATTTCTTTCTTTTAAAAATTCTTCATCAAAACCTAACAGCATAATTTATTGCCTTCCTTTCTCGGATAAAGTCTATTTAGTTAATAAGAGGAGGTTTACAAGCCTCCTCTTATTTAAAGCACGATCACCTTACATTAGGTTTAACAACGACATTATAAGAGAGAAAATTATTATATACAAAATCAAATTTATTGTCTTCATACGTTTTTCTTTTATAAGATAATAAAGCAAAAAGACAAAACCCAACGGCAATAGATTTGGTAAAATAGAATTAAATATGTCTTGCACTCCAACTGTCCCGGCAATTTTAAGTTCCGGCCTAAAACTAAAATCTACATAGGAGGGGATTAAGCCGCCTACAACCGTGACTCCTAAAATACCTGCAACTTTAGTTAAGATATTGGCATTTTCTTGAATCATTGGTATCGCATTAACACCTAGAGAATATCCTAAACGTCCAAACCATATCCTGGAAATCGCTGCCAAAAACCATATTGCTAAGTATAAAATCGGGCCCAAGATCGAACCCTGCTGGTTGATGGAGCTGCAAATTGCCGCTGAAATCGGGAGCAGTGTAAACCAGAATATTGCATCGCCTATTCCTGCCAGAGGACCAAATAATCCGTTTCTTAGGTTTTTAATTAAACTCCTGTCTTCTCCGGACTCCTCAAGTGACAATATAAGTCCCATTAAAAACGTGGCCATATGAGGCTCTGTATTCATAAATTCCATATTATAGGTCATAAATTCAGATACTTCTTCTTTTTTGTCTCCATAAATTTTCTTGATAGCCGGCAACATCGAGGCCGTAAATCCACCGGCCTGCATTCTTTCAAAGTTGAAACCAGCTTGTAAGATTATAGAACGCAGGCTCATTCTGTCAATATCTTTTCGTGTTAATTTTTTACTAGATTCCTTCATCCGGGCCACCTCCCTCAGTTCTAAGTTGTGCAGACTTCTTTTCAGATTTATATACCAAAACAGCGGCTACCGTGCCAGCAATAGCAACAGGCAAAACATTTCCTAATTCTAAGTAAGTTGCCATCAAAAATCCGATAAACAAGAAAGGCGCGTTATCTCCGGTCAACATTGTCCTAAGCAGCAAAGCAAGACCTACGCCTGGTAGCAGCTGGCCGCAGATTTCAAAGCCGTGAACAAACCAAGTTGGAAACGAGGTAACAAATCGAGCAATAGGTTCTTGCGCTACATATGCAGATACGAAAGTAACCACAGCGTACGTCAGACCAACAATTATTGCTCCTAGTATTACAGCTCTAGTAAACCCATTTGTATCAGCTTCAGCCGCTTTTCTGTCCAGCACAGGCACCAGAAAAACTGAAAATGCGGAATGGTAAAAAATATTTATCCACTGCATCAAAAGCGCAAAAGGCAGTGACAGTGCAAGCGCAGCTTCAGGGCTGCTGCCGGTGGTGTACGCAATGATAACTGTCATGATTCCTGCCATTAGCGGGTTTGGCGGTACAGTACCGCCTATTGTTAGTAATCCAACATAGGCTAATTCTGTAATTGCACCTGCGGCCAAGCCTAATTGTACATCTCCAAGAATTATACCGGTAAAAAACGCTGCAATAATCGGCCTAAACCAGAAGAATGCTTCAAGAGAAAAGTCTATGCCGCAGATAAAGGCCATTATTGCGATCCAAATACCTTGAGCTAAAGTAACTTCCATCTAGAACCCTCCTTATATTGTTAAATTTTATTTTTTATTCTGCTCTGTTTTACATAAAGGTTGAGGCAGAATAAAAATTTGTTATCAAAGAATTACTTTTTTGTCATCTGGTATAGTTTGAGCAAAAACTTCTATCCCTTTATTTTTTAGATAATTGATGTCTTCTAGATCTTTATCATCCACATATACGTATGGTGTTAAAGGTTTTTTGCCTTCGCTAAAGTGCATATTTCCAACATTTACCTGCTTTATCGGGACGCCAGCTTCAACTAGTTTTCTAATAACTGCAGGGGTTTTGGCTACGATAAATATGTGCTGTTTTGGAGATGCTTTAAAAATGGTATCGATAGTTTGCTGAACAGTAAAAAACCTAATACCAACGCCGTAAGAATCGGCTGTCATCTTCATTAATTGCTGTTGCAAAGGATCTTTTGCTACTTCATCATCCACCACGATTATAAGGTTTGCCTTAGTCAGTCTGACCCAAACATTGCCCACTTGTCCATGCACTAGTCTGTTGTCAATTCTTGTAAAAACTATATTAGGTGTTGTCATAAATATTCCTTCCTTGTAAACAAAATGATTGCTTCTTGGTTTTAATAACTTTCTATCAGATATTCGTAAATATCTTTGTTCTCGTATGAGCCTTTTTGACTTAAATTATATTCAAGCTCTCCTTCTACGTAAGTAGCAACTACCTCATAATCATCGGTTATTACAGCAAAATCAGCATCCTTAAGTTCTTGTATTGAGCCTTTTTTGTGATCGAGTTTTAGCACGCGAGCAGGATTTAGCGCGGCCATTTGAACTGCTTCTTCCATAGGAATGCCCACTTTCTCAACCCAAACGCGTATTCCGTGAATCATAGGCAGCGCACTGCCGTCTATTGTACCGTCGCTGATATGCAGCAAACCGTCGCATCCTACTTCATATATCCCTCTGTCCGGCAAATTATATCGTCCTTTTTTCATCCCTGACATAACACCATTGTCTGCAATAATACATAACTTATTTTTCCCTTTTAATCTGTAGCACAGCTTTAAAAACTCAATGCTCGTGTGCGCCCCATCCGAATTTATTTCATTGTAAACGCGCTCGTCTAAAAGCGCTGCTCCTAAAACACTCATTTCACGATGGTGCATGGGCTTCATACAATTGCCAGTTTTTTGAGTTATAATTGCTCCTCGATCAATTGCCGTTATAGCTTCACTATAGGTAGCATTGGTATGGCCTAAGCAGACATTTATTCCCCTTTCAACTAAGAAATCGATTATTTCAAAAATGCCCTCAAGCTCTGGCGCCAGCGTCACTGTAGTAATTTTTCCTTCGGCAGTTTCATAGTATTTTTTCATTAAGTTTAAATCTGGATTTGCTGTTTCTGAAGGCATCACAGAGCCCAAGCGCTCTTTGCTGATGAAGGGGCCTTCCATATGAATTCCAAAAATTCTTGCCCCTTCTTGTTTTTCGTTCATTGTTTGAGCTATGGCCGCATTGTTGTCAAAGACAGTTGAGGAATAATGGTTGGAAGGAGTAAAGCCTGTAATACCACAAGTTGTAAGGGATTTGCTTAGTTTTTTGATTTCTTTCACATCGGGCGACATAGCGTTCCAGCCCATATAGCCATGAATGTGCATTTCAATTATGCCTGGAATTATTCTTTGATTTCCATAGTCAATTGTTTCTCCATCGAAAGTATGCGGCAAGTCAGGTTTTAAGAATATCTTCTTAAATTTACCATTTTCAATAACAAATCCTCCGTCAATACATCCCCTTTCCGTATAAATTCGCGTAGATTTAATAAGTTTTTTCAATTATTTTTCCTCCCGGCCTTCTTTCATTAAGAATCTCTATAACTTAACCGCCGATTCTTTAAACTTACTAAGTTAAAATAGATTAAATTCCCTCATCCTCATTATTAGATCCTTGAACTTTATCAAAAACAAACTTGTTGATTTGCTCTTTGCCAATCTGTATAGTTTTATCTATAAAATCCTCAATATCATTTATGGGATCCGCCATCGACATACAAAGTTCTAAAACCATAGGCAGGTTTGCCCCATATGTGACTGTGGAGTTTTTGTGTTCTACGCTCAGCATGGCTGATGTCTTAAATGGCGTGCCTCCCATCAAGTCAGTTAAAACAACAATATGGGAGCAGGACGCCAATTTGTCAAATGCTTTCCCAAGCTCATTTTTAAGATCAGTATCAGAACTTCCCGGTTTAAAATCAACAGCCACAAGATTCTCTTTCTTCCCCACAATTAATTGAGCCGCACTTTCCATTCCTGTCGCAAAATTGCCATGCCCTGTTAGTATTACGCCTATCACCGCGTTCTTTCACCTCTTTTATTTATTGATTTTAAATACCACTACCATACAGCATCGCTTATAAGTTACAATATCTGATTTTTTTAGAAGTTTCAACTATTAACTTTCGCATAAAGAACAATTTTCTAAATTTCTTTACACTTTTTGCTTAATTGCTTAGCGAATCTAACATGCACATTCAGTTTTTATTGAAGGTAGTCAGGCTTTTCGGTTTTGCTCTTTATTGCATTCTCAAATTTAATAATTTCTTCAGCTTTACCCCAAATATCAAGATCTGTGCATATCATATGGGCAAGCACCTGAAATGGGACAACTAAAAATAAAGTGTTGAACCATTCATCTATATTGTGTTTTATGCGTAAAATCTTATCTTCCTCAGGTAGGTCGAAAGACCCTATCATAAATACATTTTGAGTGATTATGTGAAGTGCATTATAAACTTCCAAAGTCCTTTGGCTCCCTGCACCGCCGGAATTGATTAATACAACCACATGCTCAGGTGTAAGCTCTAAATATCCTCCATGCATAAACTCCTCTATTTCATAAGGGCTGGCAGGTATCCCAAAAGTTTCGCTTATCTTTAGAGCTCCTTCCACGGCAGTGCCAAAATTTGGCCCGTAGCCGCATATTTGTAAGCGTTTCATTCTGGTAAAAATTTCTTTATGTTTATTATAGAATTCAATTGACTTTTGAACGGCCTCGGGATGAATCGAAAAAGCGTCAAGGATTTGCTTTATGTCTTTTGCGACTTCATTTTCCGTTTTTAAATTAAGTTTTTTAGATGCCATAAGGGCAAAAAGCGTAAGATATAGGACTGTCATTACGTATCCCTTTGTTACATAGCCCACAGTTTCTATCCCAACTTTAAAGTCTATCACAACATCGCAGTGATTTTTAACCTCGCTTTCAGGAAAACCGGTTAGCGCTATAGCTTCTCTGCCTAACTTTTTTACTTTTTCTAATGCTGAAATTGTATTTGTGCTGCGTCCGCTTTGGGTTATTCCAAATACAAAGGTATCCTCTGTTAAACGGTGATCATAATGTTCAAACGTAAAGGGTGTAACTACTTTCACATCCATGTTTAAACTTTTTTCCATATATAATCTTGCGGTAGTAGCAGCATTGTTAGAAGAACCTGATGCAATTATTACTATATTTTTGTACTCTCTTTTTAAAAATTCATTTACCAAAGGAGCTACAATTTCCTCTGCCGCTTCAGTATTTGCCTTGCCAATTATAGAAGTTTCTTTGATATAATCCATCATTGTTTCCTTAACGGCCATAATAAGATCCTCCATTTCATTATTAACGGTCTATATGTTCTTGCCATTAACCAATTTAATAATATTTTTCTTACTATAATATTGTTTTGCAAGATCTATGCCAACTAGTATAAGCTAAAATAAAAAACTCGCTATCCCTTAACTTATCTAGAAACTAGATAGCGAGTTTAAATATTTAATTAAAATTTAGTTACACTAATACAACCTATGATGAAACTATGCTTACACTGCTTCATAAACTAGTTACACTATTGTTGTCACAACTTGCCTTCCAGCATTAAATAGATAAAGTACACTTCTGATAGTGGAATATCTACATTATAAAGCTTTTCTATATCTTTAAAACTTTTCTTTACATTTTCGATAAAATCTTTGTTTTGTTTTTCGAAATTAAACAAGAGTTCCGGATCGAGACCGCCAATCTGCGTTTTTGTAACAAGTCTTTCTATTAAACAGCTTACGTGAACGTATAAACATATTTTTATATCATTGGTAAACTTAACTTTTAATTCATACTGGAGGATTTCAATTGCGGCTTCTGCATGGTCAAGTATCTTGTCTGGATTTAAGATAGTTATATGTTTTAATACGTTTTCCAGAGAAAAATACTTAATTATAGATTGGTTTAGCTGCATTATCCCGTCTTCCGGAATAATGTTTTTAAACAATTTTCCAAACTCTTCCTCTCGTTTGCCCGATATAATATCTTCTAGTGAATAATAAGGCGCAAAGTCTACGTCGGGATTCTTTGTTCCTATAATTGCAATCACATCAAAGCTGTTTAATGTGCCTGCTTTTGTCCCTTTGTTCTTTAATTCCAGATAGTCTACGGGAATTACTTCAAGCAGGTTAGAATACTCTCCAAGGCTTTTTACCATAAGGTCTTTAATTCTCATGGCAGTGCCTATTCCGGTAATGCAGGTGGTAACTATCGCTTTTTTCTTTTTGGCTGTAGGTTTTATGAGCTTGTAGTTTAGGCGGTGATTGCCGGTTACCTTACTTATCGTTTCCTCAACGCTTAAACCTTGTAAGATTTGACTGCCTGCATCTAAAGCCAGTTGAGTGGTGATATTATTTATTATCCCTATAACTCCATCGGAAATGCTTTCAAGACCTTCGTATATTTCTTCAAGTGAGCCCATATCCACTAGAATAATTATGCCGTAAGATGTATTGACTTCTTGCATATATTGTTTCAATTTCTTTACGATTTCTTCGGTTCTAACATCAATAGGCATATCGAAAGATTCAAAAATATTTTCTCCCAACAGGTGATTGGCTACGTTAGCTATGCTGCTTGCCGTTGAAAATCCATGAGCTATCACCACGGCCTTGGGTCTTTTGGGAACTTCTGATTTCTTCATGCTGAGCAGGTAAAGTGTTATTATATAAATTTCAAAAGGCGTCAAAGATATATCAAGCGCTGTCCTTAAAAAGTCTGAAATCTTTTCAGATGCTCCGCATTCTTCCGGAAAAAGGCGCTTAATATTTTCAAGATATTTATTAGATTTAACATCATATCCGTTGATATCTATTAAATAGCGATATTCAATAGATTGATTTATAAAACCCGCGATTTTGTATCCTACATTGTCATAATATCTAAGATTGTATTTATTTTTTATTATTCCGAAAGCATTGTGGACAGCTGCCAAAATCGTATCAAACCTTATATTTCTTGTATCATTTGCAGCATATGGTCTCATGCTTCCTAATATCAGATAATCAAAAAAGTCATCTATTACAACTGCAATCTTATCCAAAACAGCATCACGATTGCTTTCAACCTGAAGAGCTTTTGAAAGCTGGACAATATCATTAAAGAATATCTTATATGTCTCGGCTTGTTTTTTATTGATTAAGGAGAAGACATCCGGTGAATCGTCCTGCAAAGCCTTAATAATAAGATCATCTGTTAACATTTCAGAAATTGTGCTCTCCGAGATGCTCTCATCTGTTATATAGTTGTGGGATAAATGTTCGGGAAGCATCATAAGATTAATATCGATACAATCTCTTGCTTGGTTTTTATTGGAATAATCGTTATAAGCTCTGGCACAGGCAAGTTTTATATCGTTTTTAAGCTGCCCCACATTGCCTTTAAAATCAGAATTTACCAAAACTCTCAAGGCTTGCTTGCTAATGCAAAGATTTTTTTTAATAGACAGCGCTTCCTGTTTAAAAAAGATATATATGAGCTGTACTTTTTCTGCAATCGGCCGTTCCTTAAGCGGAGGTATCGTAATTACTATAGGAATTCTCCTTGAGAAAGTATCAAGTAAAAATGTTTCGGGTTTTTCAGTGGTTGCAAAGATAAATCTGACACTAGCCTTTCTCCATCCGCTGCTTTCTCCCATGCGTCGAAATATGCCTTTGTCCATAAACAGAAACAACTTTTCCTGGCCTTCAGGCGGCAGCCTGTGAATTTCATCTAAAAATAAGTAGCCGCCGTCTGCCTGTTCTATTATTCCTTTAAAATCTTTTTCCGCCCCTGTAAACGCCCCTTTTGCATATCCAAATAGGTTTGCCGAAAGCAGCTCAGGGTTATTTGCATATTCTGCACAGTTAAAAATTAAAAAAGGCGCTTCCGGTTGTATAATTTCGTTTTGCAGGGCATATTCAAACATAAGCTGAGCTAAAAAGCTCTTTCCTGTGCCAGTCTGACCGTTTATTAGTATCGGTATACCGTTTGGAGGATATTTTACTGCAGCCTTGCACTGCTCAATCTGATATTTTATGCTGCCGTCAAACCCTATAAATTTTGAGAAAGGGTTTTGTCCGGTTAAATGCACGTTGCAGAGATCTTTTTCTTTTGTCTGTGAGTTTTCTTCAAAAAGCTCCTCAAAGCTTCCATAAATTAGATTTTCGGCAGCATTTTTTCCTGTTCGCTCCTCAAAAACGTTTTTATCTATAAAGTGCACCGGTCGAGTATTTACCTTTATTAATTTTTGCTCTCGATTTAGTTCATTAAGCAGGGAGCTTACATAGTTGCGCTTTAGTCCCAAGGCATTGGAAATTTCTTCAGCTGTAACACCGACGGTATCAGGAGTTTTTTGGTTATTCGCAAGGATCGTGCCTTTTTTTACCAGTTCATATATCTTTTCTTTATTTGTCAAATAAGTCACTTCCTTTGCCTTTTTGCCTGTCCTGTGCTGCATCAAAGCCATTGTAAATGCTCATAGCTTTCTGCACGCCTTCTGATATTATACAAAGAGCGGCATCTGCTGCTGCTTCTATTGCCGTCTTAATATCCTCCGCCTCTTCTTTTTGAAACTTGCCTAAAACATAGTTTATCGGATCTTTCCTGCCATCAGGTCTGCCTATTCCTACGCGA
Organism: Tepidanaerobacter syntrophicus; assembly: GCF_001485475.2. NCBI lineage: Bacteria > Bacillati > Bacillota > Clostridia > Thermosediminibacterales > Tepidanaerobacteraceae > Tepidanaerobacter > Tepidanaerobacter syntrophicus. Next base: position 187,915 of record NZ_DF977000.1, read on the forward strand.
ATTCGGCAGATTTTGTCGGATGCTAGCTGATATATTACTGAGTCCATCCCCCGATGGCCTCCGCTGCTTCCCTCAGGTCTTATTCTTATGCGGCCTGTAGGAAGGTCCATATCATCATAAATTATTATAATGTTTTCGAGAGGTATTTTATAGAATCTTGCAGCATCTGCTACACTTTCACCTGACAGGTTCATGAATGTAAGGGGCTTTAAAAGCAGAATCTTTTCGCCCTTATACATAGCATCTCCAATTAAACCCTTGAATTTAACTTTATTAATTGATGTATTTAATTTTTCAGATATTTTATCCAGCACCATAAATCCTACATTATGGCGCGTATCTTCATATTCTTTACCGGGATTGCCCAGACCTGCTATTAAAAACAACTTACAATCCTCCCGCACAGAAAAAAATAAGGGCAATGCGCCCTTATTCTTCCTCTTCTTCTTTACTTTCTCTAACAAGCTCCGGTTCCTTGGCCTCTTCAGTAGTTTCAGCAGCCTCAGCAGCTTCTTCAAGCTTAGGCGCAAGCACTGAAGCTATAACTTCATCCGGATCGTCTAAAATAGTAATCTTGCTGTCGACTTTCAAATCTCCTACTGTCAAAGTATCTCCAATATCAAGATCAGAAATATCAACTTCAAGGCTTTCGATCATATCATCAGGCAGTGATTTTACTGTAATTTCGTGTTTTTGATGCTGCAAGACTCCGCCTAATTTTAATCCCTTTGCCGTGCCTTTAAGGATAACAGGAAGATTGTATTCAACTTGTTCGTCCATTGATACCTTAAAGAAATCTACATGCTCAAAGGTATCTTTCAATACATGTCTCTGCACTTCTTTTATTAGCACAGGAAATCTTTCGCCATTTAGCTCAAGATTTATAAGGGAGCTTTCTCCTTTTTCTTTTAGAATCTTAAAAAGCTCTTTTTCATCCACGCTGATATTTACTGGGCCATATCCTTTGCCGTAAACAACTGCCGGAACTTTGCCTTCTCTTTTTAATTTATTATTTTCACTTTTTTTGGCTTCGCGAACTGTCGCTGTTAAAACTGGACGTTCCATAATAGTAATCCCTCCACGCCTTCTTCTATTTTATCGTTATCTATCTGTTTTGAGTTTTTAAAGTAAAAAGCATTAAGCTTTTATCCTTACAGCATCTTATATATTATACTAACCATTTGCATCTAAGGCAAGTTCCTGTTTAATCATCGAACAGGGTGCTTAAAGGCTTATTTTCATGGATTCTAAGTATTGCCTCAGCAAAAACCGGAGCAACTGAAAGCACCTTTATTTTATCTAATTTTTGGCTGTCGCGCAGTGGTATTGTATTTGTAACAACAATTTCGGTAATCGGAGCTGCCTTAAGCCTTTCTATGGCAGGGCCGGAAAGCACAGGATGGGTACAGCAGGCATATACAGCCTTGGCTCCTCTATCAATTAGGGCTTGGGCTCCTAATGTTAATGTTCCTGCTGTATCAATCATATCATCCACTATAATTACGGTTTTCCCTGCAACTTTTCCTATAATGTTCATAACTTCGGCCACATTAGGTTCCGGCCGACGTTTATCAATTATGGCAAGAGGGGTAACCAAGCGATCTGCCAGCTCCCTGGCACGGGTCACTCCGCCCACGTCAGGCGATACAACTACCACATCTGACAAATCTTTGCTTTTAAAATAATCCGCTAATATCGGCATAGCTTTTAAATGATCTACCGGGAAATCAAAAAATCCCTGGATTTGTCCTGCATGTAAATCCATCGTAAGCACTCTGTTTGCTCCGGCCGCTGTAATTAAATCAGCAACCAGTTTAGCTGTAATAGGGTCCCTGGAGCGGGCTTTGCGATCCTGGCGCGCATAACCGTAATATGGAATTACGGCAGTTATTCTGCCTGCAGATGCCCTCATGAGAGCATCTATCATTATGAGCATTTCCATTATGCTGTCATTTACAGGGTATGAAAGCGGCTGGACTACAAATACATCTGCGCCGCGCACGCTCTCCTTTATCCTTACCTGAATTTCTCCGTCGCTGAAAGTTCCCACCCAAGAATCTCCTATAGGTATACCCAGGTATTTTACAATTTCTCCTGCAAGGCCCGGATTAGCATTGCCGGTAAAAACCTCAAGCCTGGTTTCCATTGCCACTAATTCCTCCCTCAAATTTTTGTTTTCGTTTTATCACCCAACCGGTTTTATTTACCTGTCTTGCTCTAGCTATCCCCAAAGCATTTTCAGGCACGTCGTCTGTAATGGTAGAACCGGCAGCTATAAAAGAGCCTGCTTTTAGAGTAACCGGGGCTATAAGGTTTGAATTGCAACCTATGAACACATTATCTTCCACTACTGTTTGGTGTTTTTTGTATCCATCATAATTTACGAATACCGTCCCGCACCCAATATTTATGTGCTTGCCTAGTACCGCATCTCCTACATATGACAGGTGGGGTATCTTAGTTCCTTCGCCAACTTTTGCGTTCTTTAGCTCTACAAAGTCTCCCACTTTAACCTTTTGTGAAAGTCTGCAATCTGGTCTTAAGTTCGTGTAAGGGCCAATTTTTACGCCATCTTCGATAACGCATTTGTTAATTTGCGTCATAACTATCTCACAGTCATTGCCTATGGTTGTATCTATTATTCTACAAGGACCTATAATAGAGCAATTTTCCCCTATAGTAGTGCTTCCTTCCAGCATTGCGCCGGGATATATTGTAGTATCTTTGCCTATTTTGACATCACAGTCTACCATACATGTATCAGGATTAATAAAGGTTACTCCATCTTCCATAAGCTTATCGATAATTCTTTTTTGCATGATGCTTTGGACTTTTGCAAGCTGCTTGCGGTCGTTTATTCCATTAAGTTCCTCCGGGTCTGAAAGCTCAAATGCAACAACTTTTTTGTCTTCCTGATTTAAAATTTTTATGGCATCTGTTAAATAATATTCTTTCTGAGAATTGTCGTTTTGTATTTTTGCAAGAGAAGCAAAAATATCTACTGTGTTAAAGCAGTAAAAGGCGGCATTTACTTCGTTTATTTTAAGTTCTTCAGGTGTTGCGTCTTTATGTTCGCGAATATCCAAAACTTTTTTACCTTCCCGTATAATTCTGCCATAACCTGTAGGGTCTGAAACTTTAGCCGTCATAACAGTAGCATCGGCCATTTCTTTTTCGTGAAAATCTACCATGCCTTTTATGCTTTCTGCAGTCACTAGAGGCATATCCCCACATAGCACGACAATATGAGAGCTATTTTTTACAGCATTTTCAGCCTGCATCAGCGCATGGCCAGTGCCCATTTGCTTTTCTTGAATAACAAATTCAACATCTTCATTTATGTATGCTTCTTTTATCTTATCTGCATCTTTGCCGACCACAATAATTACCTTGTTTGCTCCTGCTCCTTTAGCTGCGTTGATAACATGGGTCAGCATAGGCTTACCGCAAACCTTATGCATAACTTTTGGTATGTTCGATTTCATGCGGACGCCCTCACCGGCAGCAAGAATGACGGCTGTAAATTCTTTCATAATATAACCTCCTCAAAATTTGCAATCTACTCAGAAGCACTTTCGTAATAGTGTTTTAGAATTGTTTCTTGAATTTTTGCTCTGGCTTCAGAATTAATAGGATGGGCAATGTCCTTGAATTTTCCATCAGGAGTCCGTCGACTTGGCATAGCTATGAATAGTCCGTTTTCGCCTTCTATGATTCGGATATCATGAACCGCAAATTCATTGTCGAAAGTAATTGATGCAACAGCTTTCATCTTTCCTCCTTCTGGTACTTTACGTATACGCACATCAGTAATATTCATTGGCGATACCTCCTGGGAAGTTTTAGTGTTGTCGAACTTTAATTAAAAAACAAATACATACTAACTTATTTTAATACCTTTGTGATAAAATTTCTATACAAAAGTTAAAAATCCTTCTGTATGAAAAATAATAATTAAAATAAAAAAGATTTATAATAATTTATCGTTCACTTTTATGTAAACCTTGTTCTCGTTTATGTCGATACCCTCGAGAATCAAGAGCGATACAAAATCATTTATCAGTTTTTTATCAGGCACAGCTGTTGTGATTACCATGGCAGTGCCTATAACTTCAGCTTTAAACTCAGCCGCAAGTTCCATCATGCCTCGCGCGGTTCCTCCGCCCTTCATAAAATCATCCACAATTAAAACCTTTGCGCTTTCAGGCAGCGCTCGCTTTGCAAGGGACATATTGTGTATCCTTTGGCTTGAACCCGATACGTAGCTGATGCTGACAGACGGCCCTTCGGTCACACGGCTGTCTCTCCTAGCTGATACCATTGGCACATTCAGCGCTCGAGCGGTCATCAATGCAATAGGTATGCCTTTAGTTTCAACTGTTAGGACATGTGTAGGATTATACTCAATGAAAAGCTGTGAAAAAATTTCGCCGATTATGCGGGAATATTCAGGAGAAAATATTACATCTGTCATATAAAGATAGCCGCCGGGAATTATTCGTTTCTCATCCTGCAGAGTCTTGCAAAGTTCATGCAAAAACTTTATAATTGCATCCTTTGTCTTTTTAGGGCGGTATCTGACCCCACCTGATGCTCCGGAAATTGTAGCAATTTCACCTTCGCCCATCACAGCAAAGGTATCCTTAATTATGTCTAAGTCTTCGCTGATGGAAGACTTTGCCGCATCGAGAAGCTGGGAAAAATAATTAAGAGAAATAACCTTATTGGGGTTTTCTGTAAGCATTTTGGAGATTATAGCAATTCTATCACTGCGCCTCATTTGCAATCCCTCCGCACAGCACTTTTTCGGCAATCTCAACATCGCTTTCTTTATCTACATCTGTCCCTATCTCCGGATAATCGCTGATGATGCCCTTAGCCTTTATACCAAATAACTTTCCCACTCGTTTTTCCAATTCACTTATAGTTATTGTGCCCATTAAAAATTTGATTATTATAACAGGGCCTAAGATTTGTGCAAGCTTTAAAGGTTTTTTCCTATATATCATGAATTCTTCAGCCTGCTTAATGCATCTTTTTACTGTATCTACCTTAACTAAAACAATATTACCCCCGGTAAAAGTGCCATCTTTTATTTTGACGTAGGTGCGCTTTACACCGGGGTACTTTTTCTCATTTATTTCTTTTCTAACTATGGGATAATAAAAATCAGCATCTACTTTTTGCGCTTTTTCTACAAAATCCCGTATTGCCTCTGAAGTTATCATCGGAATATCTGATGTCGCTATTAGAATTAATTCACTATCAGGGAAAACTTCGGCTCCTTTTAGGACATTTTCAGTCATAGACGAGCCGCTGTCTATAATGATGTCTGCAAAACCCTCAAGAGATACTAGTTCATCTTTAGGACCAACAACTGCTATAGTATCAATAAAGTCCAATTCTCTCATCGCATCGATGATGTATTTTATCATTTCTTTGCCGCAAATTTTAAGAAGCGCTTTGTTTTGGCAAAACTTAGTTAAAGGACTATCTTCCTGTGAACCTGCTAAAATAAGGGCTTTCATAATGGTTCCTCCTCGAAGTCCATCTGCTTTCTGAGTATGTCCATCACATTGTATTCTACTTTATAAATGTGTTCTTTTGCAAGTTTTTCCGCATCCTCAGCGTTACCACGCTTTATCGCATCCAGGATTTTTTTGTGTTCTGTCAAGACGCTTTGTAATCTAGTGGGATTTGTAAAAGACTGAACTCTGAATCTATCTATCTGTTCCTTTAAATTGTTTATCATCTGAGTCAATCTGTCATTTCTTGAAGCACTAAACAAAATCTGATGAAATTCACCGTCTTTTTTGACCAGCTCATTAATATCGCCCTTTGCAACAGCCTCAGAAATTTCCTTCAAAACTTCGTCTAAAAGCGCAATTTCATCATCTGTAATGCGTTCAGCTGCAAGGGCTGCCGCAAGTCCTTCCAAACTGCTGCGTATTTCAAAGACTTCTGCAGCATCTTTTAAGGTAAACCCCGATACATAGGCTCCTTTGCGAGGAACCATAACCACAAGTCCTTCAAGCTCTAATTTACGTATAGCTTCTCGAACCGGAGTTCTTGATACCCCCATCTCCTCAGCTAATTGAACTTCCATCAGTCTTTCGCCGGGTTTTAACCTGCCGCTTAAAATTGCTTCTCTCATAGCCTCAAAAACCAAATCTCTCAAGGGCTTGTAATTGTCTAATTTTATTGTAGGAAATCTCTCGCTCAATTTCCTTCCCTCCTTTATTCCATTTTAGCTACAAAAACCTCGTTGCCTTTTCTTAAAAATTTTTCAGCTGCTTTTTCTGCATCTTTTGCACTTTCGAAAATCCCAAAAACACTAGGGCCACTGCCTGACATCAGACTTCCCAGCGCTCCGTTTTGAAGCATAGACTCTTTTATATCGCAAAGGACAGGATGAAGCTTTAAAGTAACTTCTTCCAGCACATTGCAAAGCCCTGAGGCCACCTTGTCAATTTTTCTCTTTTCAATATGTTCTAACATTGCATCGGTATTCGGATGACTTTTTATGTTTTTTATATTCAGTCGATTGTATACTTCTCTTGTAGAAACTCCGCACTTCGGTTTTACAATGAGTATATCCACATCAGAAAGCGGTTTTATCATTGTAAGCTTTTCCCCTATTCCTCTTGCAACAGCTGCTTTACCCATTACACAAAAAGGAACATCTGCCCCTATTTCTTTGCCAAGTAGTGCAAGTTCTTCCTTTGGCCTTTTTAAATCAAAAAGCTCGTTCATTCCCAAAATAACCGCTGCCGCATCAGTGCTGCCTCCCGCAAGGCCTGCCGCTATAGGAATGCTTTTGTGTATTTTAATTAGGATTCCTGCATCAAGACTGTATTTTTCCATCATAAGCTTTGCAGCCTTATATGCCAGATTATCTTCGTTTTGTAAAATCTTAGGATAATCTGTAATTAGCTTTATTCCGGGAGTAGAAATTAATTCTAACGAAACAGTATCCTTTAATGAAATAGTATGCATAATCATCTCAACTTCATGATAACCGTCAGGTCGTTTGAAAAGCACGTCCAGCGTAAGATTAATCTTGCCTTTTGCGTCTACATCCAACTTACCCAAAACTTTTCTACCTCCGATAAAGAGCATCACAACTATGATATATTTTGCACAAAATCCTAAAACCCTGCCAAAGTAAGATGATATAATTATAATAACATAAATAAAACTTGCTTGAAACACTAAAATTTTCAAGTTTATCCACATTGTTAACAGGTTATCCACATACAATCCACAGTATTTGTGGATAAATGTATGTGATAAGCTATGAATTGATAAAAAAATAATCCCATGCCTGGGATTAAAGAGAGTTGCATTTTAAGTTAGGTTCCTCATCGTCTAAAATAGTAAGCTCCACTGTATCGGTCAAAATATCCGAATAACTGTAAGAAATCCTTCTTACAAATTCGGGCGACTCAATAACTTTCACTATGAATATATTTGGGTAAACCTGCTCGAGTACGCCTTCTTTTTCAAAGGTCTTTTTACGGCCACGGTTGGCCCGGAGTCTTACTCTTTCGCCTACATGAGATTCTATATCCTTGCGGATTTTTCTCAATGTATCTGCCGAAGCCATAGCCTCACCTCGCTATAACACAATACTGAATGTATTATAACATTTATACAGGCAAAAGTCAAATAAGTAAATATTTTACCAGAGCAGGCTTTGTTTGTCAATACCAAATTTATTTTGTGTATCTGTCCGCAACTTTGCTGGCACCGCAAGCATCCGGTTTTATTTTAACTTTGTAGCCGTTTCCCATACCCATTACCCATCCTACTACTTCCCGGATAAGCTCTTTCGTATCACCGTTTTGTCCTATATCAACATGAATTTCCATATCCATGTCTTTGTACCGGGTTTTTATCATTTCTTCTTTTAATCGGGTTACCGTATCAAGAGACATCGAAGTTTCTGTAAATATTTTATGGCGCAAATTTCTTACGTGGGGGATATACTTTCTGTAGTAATAGTAGCGCGCGCCTCTTCCGACGCGGTGGATTATAACGGCGGTAACAAAACAAGTATTTTCCCCGGACTGCGAGTCAGTACCTACTATCAGCTTATACTCTGCAGAGGGATCTTCTTCCATAAAAGCCACAATATCTTGGACCATCCTGCTTATAGACATTTTGCCTTTTGTAGGATTAATAAAATTCATAGCTATCGTCACATCCTCATAATCGCAAAAAATAGTAAAAGTATTTAATTATTTTTTGACATATTAAGGGCTCTTTTAAGGGCTCCAGCTAATTTGTCAAACTCCTCAATGGAGAGAGTCTCTCCCCGGCGCATAGGATTAATACCGGCTGTGTCAAGAGCCTTGTCTATGTGACTCTGGTCTAATTCTAGAAGGTTTAGCCTGCTTTTTAGAGAATTTCTTATGGTTTTTCGTCTTTCTCCAAAAGCTGCTTCAACCACTTTAAAGAAAAACTCTTCATCAGTAGATATGCGAGGTTTTTTGTTAAGGGTTATCCTTACTATGGCTGAGTCTACTTTCGGCGGCGGTACAAACGAGCCGCGGCCTATTTCACATATTATGTCCACATCGGCATATACATTGACCGCAATCGAAAGAATACCATAGTCCTTACTGCCGCAAGATGCCGCCAGGCGATGAGCAACTTCTTTTTGAACCATTATTACTGCAAGAGGTATAAACTGTCGGTTTTCTACAATCTTCATAATTATGGGTGCCGTAATATAGTAGGGAAGATTTGCTACTACTTTAAAATCGCCTTCAAAAATGCTTTCTCTTATTTTTTTCCAATCCAATTTTAGCACATCTTCCTCTAATATACAAACATTTTTGAAATCTTGCGTCAGGTCATTTAATATAGGCACAAAACGCCTGTCTTTTTCAACGGCTACAACCTTTTTTACAATGCGGCAAAGTTCAAGTGTCAGCACGCCCAAACCCGGTCCTATTTCTAAAACATTATCCTCAGGCGTAAGTTGGGCTGCTTTGAGCATAGAGAAAAGCGGCTCTTCGTCTTTTAAAAAATGCTGCCCCAGCCGTTTGTCGGCTCTTATATTATATTTTTTCATTATATTTTTTGTATCTATGCTTATTTCCTCCTAGAAAACTTTTACACGGCTAGCAAAAAAGATAGGTCAACCTATCTTTTTCTCAAAGCGCCTTATTTTAAATTCAACACCTAATTCTTCGGCAAGTTTGCGGCATTTATCAATATCTATTTCAGGTATATCTACTACCGTAGCTATAACATATGGAACATGGCTCTTGCACTTTCGGATAAATTCAAGCACTGAATAAAAGGCATCCTCTCCGTATTCAGGCCGGCATATTTCGTTATATTTTTCTGCATTTTCCGCATTCAAACTAACTGAAACAGCATCGATAATTCCTTTAAAATATGGAGTTACATCTTCTTTATAAATTAAATTTGCCTGGCCGTTTGTGTTAATTCTTACAGGGGTAGCGGGATAAGTCTTTTTAATGTATTTTGCTACATCCACCACTACCTGCAGCCGTAAGAGAGGTTCTCCGTATCCGCAAAACACCACTTCCTTATATCCTGTGGGGTCTCCTATGGCTTCGATAATTTCCTTAGTCGTGGGCTCTTTGTCCAGTATCAGGTTGTAGTCCCCTACTCCCGGACTATACTGCCTTATACAGAACTTGCAGTTATTCGTGCATCTGTTAGTAATATTCAAATATAATGCATTTCCTAATTCATATGTTATCATTTTACACCATCCAGTAACATTAAGCCTTACAAAAAGTAATATTATAACAAACCTTATTTTAACACAATCCTTGTAAAATAACAATAAACAGTAGCTTTAGCCGAATTCAAAAAAAATTAACGTGTAATAAATAATCTATTGAAATTAGAATAAGTAATCCTTTCTATCTCTTCCAACATTACTCCTCTAAGAGCAGCCATTTGGGCGGCGATGATGGGGATGCGCGTAGGATCGTTGCGTTTTCCGCGATAAGGTTCAGGGGACATATAAGGGCAGTCAGTTTCAAGTAAAATCCTGTCAGATGGTAGTTTTGCCGCAACCTCTTTTGGCCTTTTTGCATTTTTAAAGGTTATCACTCCGCCGAAAGAAAAATAAAAATTCATTTCGATAAACTCTTGAGCCATTTCAAGACTGCCGGAGTAACAGTGCATCAGACCGCGCTCAGGCTTTATATTTTTTAATATATCAGCCGTATCCTTGTGGGCATCTCGATCATGTACTACTACCGGAAGGTTCAGACTCTTTGCAAGCTCTATCTGTTCCCTGAAAACCTTCTGCTGTGCGTCCTTTTCACTGCTGCCATAGTAATAATCAAGACCTATCTCGCCTATGGCGATTACTTTAGGAGATTTTGCAAGTTCCTCCAGCTCTGTAAGATAATCTTTTTCGACTTTTTTGGCCTCGTGGGGGTGAATGCCAACACAGGCATATATAAAATCAAATTCTTCCGCAAGCTTTACGGAAAATCGGCTAGATGCCATATCAGAGCCGGCATTTACGACAATAATGCCGGCTTTTTCTATTTTTTTAATCATTTCCTGTCTATCAGTATCAAAAGCCTCATCATCTAAATGGGCATGTACATCTACAAACATTTTTCAGCCCCTTTTATGCTTCCCGCATTCCTGTATTAAATGCCTTGATATTCATTTCATGAAATTTTTCAGGAAGGTAGCTCTTTATTATTTGCTCCCAATCTAAATCTGTTATACCCAGTATTTTTACTGCTGCTCCAAGCAAAACAATATTTTGCGCTCTTACGCTGCCTGCGTCTTTTGCAATATCATATGCATTTACGACAACAGTATTCGGAACCGTTGATTTGAGAATATCCAAGATATTTTCAGGATACTCTACCTGCCCTGTTAAAACCGACATGGGATAGATTTCATAATCGTTGACTATTAAAGTTCCGCCGGGTTTTAAGTAGCTTAAATGTCTTGCTGCTTCCAGTTTTTCAAAGGCAAGCAGTACATCAGCTTCTCCTGAAGTGATAATGGGCGAATAAACCTTTTCACCAAATTTTATGTGGGTGGTGACGGTTCCGCCGCGCTGAGCCATTCCATGGATTTCTGACATTTTTATATCAAATCCCAGTTGTGTTAATCCTTCGGTAAGTATCTTGGAAGTAAGTATAGTGCCTTGTCCGCCTACACCGGCCAGTAGAAAACTTTTTGTCATTATTCTTCACCCACCCTTTCAATGGCATCAAACCTGCATACCTGTTTGCAAAGGGTGCATCCGTTGCAGGAACTCTGATCTATAGATATTATTCCGTTTTTAAAAGATATAGCAGGACATCCTATCCTCAGACACATCTTGCATTTTGTGCATTTTTCCGGAACTACCTTACATTTTAAGTTCGCTCTTTCCCTTTGAACTTCCTTCAGCAGAGCGCAGGGCCTCTTTGAAACAATTACGAAGGGTTCATTAGCATCATAGGCTTTTTGAAGCACTTCTTGAGTTTCGGCAAGATTGTAAGGATCTATGACCTTTATATTTTCATCCTTAACTCCCACGGCTTTTGCAATCTGCACCACATCCACGGGAGGAACTTTTTCACCGCTTAAAGTCACGCCTGTACCGGGATTCGGCTGGTGTCCGGTCATAGCCGTAGTTCTATTGTCAAGTACTATCATGGCAATATTGCTTTTGTTGTAAACAGCATCTACAAGGCCTGTAATCCCTGAATGGAAAAAGGTGGAATCCCCAAGGCATCCAAAAACTTTCGTATTTTTTCCCGCCTGTTTAAAAGCTTTGTCAAACCCTATTCCGGCAGAAAAACCGGCTCCCATGCAGATCATGGTATGGGCCGAATCAAGGGGAGGCATAGCACATAAGCTGTAGCAGCCTATGTCGCTTGTTACAACTATATCCTTGAATTTTTTTAGAGCATAAAATATTCCTCTGTGAGGACATCCGGCACAAAGCACCGGCGGCCGTGCAGGTATTGATACGTCCAAAGTGTATGTGCTTCTGGTTTTTTCGGGTTTTAGTGCTTTTTCAATGATTTCCGGATTAAGCTCATCACATATTGGAAAAACTTCTTTACCTATACATTTAATGCCTAAAGACTTAACAAATGTTTCAAGGTATGGATCGTTTTCCTCAATAACATAGAGAGTATCTACACCATCTGCAAATTCCTTGATGAGCTTTGCGGGAAGGGGATAACTAAAGCCAATCTTTAAATAGGAGGCGTCATCACCCATAACTTCCCGGGCATGCTGATAGGAAATGCCGCTTGTGATAATGCCTATCTTGCGATTTCCCCATTCTATTCGATTTAAGGGAGATCTGTCGCTGTACTCACGAAGTTTTGCAAGTCTTTCTTCAACCACATAATGCTTTAGTTTGCCAAAAGCCGGAATCATGCAGTTTTTCTTTGCATCTTTTTTATATTCTTTAACTCCCGGATCATTACGAACTCCAGGTGTAACGAGGGATTTGCTGTGGCACACCCTTGTAGTTGTCCTTAGCAGGACAGGTGTGTCGTATTCTTCACTTAACTCAAATGCAAGTTTGGTATAGTCCAGGCATTCCTGACTGTCTGAAGGCTCCAGCATTGGCACTTTCGCATGTAAGGCATAGTAGCGGTTGTCTTGCTCGTTCTGGGAACTGTGAAGTCCCGGATCATCTGCAGTAACAATTACCAAACCTCCGTTTACTCCTGTATAAGACAGAGTAAAAAGCGGATCTGAGGCAACATTTAAACCCACGTGTTTCATGGCTGCTAAAGCTCTTGAACCTGAAATAGCCGCTCCGCCGGCGACTTCCACTGCTACCTTTTCATTTACAGACCATTGAGAATATATTTCTTTGTAATTAGCTATATTTTCTAGTATTTCAGTGCTGGGAGTGCCGGGGTAAGCTGCTGCTACACGGCATCCTGCTTCATAGGCTCCGCGGGCAATAGCTTCGTTGCCTGTCATTATCTCTTTCAATATTACCTCTCCTTCCTTTAGACCAAAATTGCCTATACCGATAAAGTAAATACTGCTTAATAATTTTAAGTATATCGCAATTTGCGCTCTTTGTGAACATCTCGTCAACGAAACAGCAGGCTTCCAGCGTTACCGCCAGAATTTCCTGCTTCATTGAACTTGAAACCTACCGTCTTCACAAGCGTTAATTTGGATAGTCCCTACCCTCTAAAACAAGATAAATTTAGGATTTTCGTGCTTGTAAAAGAGTTTTCCACAAGTTATTAGACCAATTTCCACAAGTTATCCACAGAATCTGTGGATAAGTGCATAAAATTGTGGATAAACTCAGACGGGCTCTAAGTTTTTATATATTGCCGAACATTATTTTACTTTTGCCCCTGAATCTATGTCTCTGTCTACAGTAACAAGCGTAAGGCCTTTGCTGTCAGACGCAGCAAGAAGCATGCCGCAGGATTCTATGCCGCGGAGTTTTGCAGGCTTTAAATTTGCAACAACTACTATCTTCTTGCCTATCAATTCTTCCGGAGTATAATGTTGGGCAATGCCCGCCACTATTTGGCGCTTTTCATTTCCTATTTTAATTTGCAGCTTTAATAGTTTGTCGGCGCCTTCTACTTTTTCAGCCTCTAAAACTTCTGCAATTCGAAGATCTATTTTAGCAAAATCTTCAATAGAGATAACATTGGCGCCTTCTTCCTTTTCTACTTTCCGTGATATTTCTTGTGCCATCTTTTGGTCTTCCTTTGGTGCTTCGCCTTTCCCCTTATTATTTTCAATTCTCGGGAATATGATTTCCTTTCGCGAAACTTTTAGACCGGAAGGAAGTCCTCCCCATTTTTTCACACTTTCCCATGTAGAAAGAGTTTCATCTGTTATTCCCAGTTGGTCAAGAATCTTTTTAGAAATATTGGGCATAATTGGCGATATATGCACAGCCGTTATCCTTAAAATTTCTAACAGATTGTAAAGCACTGTATCAAGTCTTTCTTTTTTTGTAGGATCCTTTGCAAGGCTCCATGGTGAAGTTTCATCTATATATTTATTTGCTCTTCCTACAAGTTTCCAGATTTCTTTAATAGCTGCATTAAGCTGCATGCTGTTTACAAGATTTTCTTCTGTTTCAGGCAAGTTTTCTGCCATGTTTATCAATTCTTCGTCAAGACTTTCTCTAGGTCCCGGAGCAGGAATTGTTCTGCCGCAAAACTTTTCAACCATGGTAACGGTCCGAGACAGTAAATTGCCTAAGTCATTGGCAAGATCAGTATTATACCTTGAAATAAGGTTTGCTTCCCCTACCGGGGCATCCTGCCCATAGGGTATATCACTTAAAAGATAATACCTTACAACGTCTGCTCCATACTTGTCGGCAAGTTCAAAGGGGTCTACCACATTACCCAAAGTTTTGGACATTTTCCTGCCGTCAGGTCCCATGAGAAAACCGCCTACGTTCAGATTTTTGTAAATAGGAATACCTGCTGCTTGAAGCATAGTAGGCCAAAATATGGCATGGGGTTTAATAATGTCTTTCCCCACAAGATGTGAGGCATGTTCCCAGTAGCGCTTGTATTTTTCTCCGTCAGGGTAACCTAAAGCTGAAACATAGTTTATGAGGGCATCAAACCACACATATGTTACATGGCTGTCGTCCCATGGCATTGGTATTCCCCAGGATACGCGTTTACTGGGCCTTGAAATGGACAAATCTCCTATAGGTTCTGAAAGAATCGAAAGAATTTCATTGCGGTAACCCTCAGGACGTATAAAATCCGGATGGGACTTTATGTAGTCTCTGAGCCACGGACGATACTTTTCCATTTTAAAAAAGTAATTACCTTCACGGCGTTTTTCAGGAGCCATGCCATGATCGGGACATAGCCCGTCAACCAGTTCTTTTTCGGTGAGAAAGCGCTCACAGCCTACACAATAAAGTCCTTCGTATTCTCCGTAGTAAATGTCTCCCGAATCATATACTTTCTGGAGAATGTATTGGACTGCCTTTTTGTGTCTGGGCTCAGTGGTCCTTATAAAATCATCATACTCGATGCACAGCTTTTTCCAAGCCTCTTTAAAACGATTGCTCACTCTATCTACAAAAACTTGGGGCTCCTCTCCCGCCGCTTTTGCCGCTTGAGCTATCTTTTCACCGTGTTCATCAGTTCCTGTCAGAAAATAAGAATCATACCCCGCAAGGCGGTGCCACCTATTTAAAAAATCAGCTATGACAGTTGTGTAAGCATGGCCTATGTGAGGCTCGGCATTAACATAATAGATTGGGGTTGTAACATAAAAAACTTTTTCATTCATATTTGTTTTGTCCTCCTAACAAAATTCGTTGTGAAAATAACACTAAAGCCCCGCCCCAAAGTAAGGGGCGAGGCATTCTCGCGGTACCACCCAAATTCGCCTGGTTAAAGGCCTTTGCCAAGTACGGGAATAAAGTAAATGGACAGGCTTTCAGCCACTATTCCGATACCTGAAGGATTATAACGGTCCTTCACCGCAGTCGTCTACATATCGACGACCAAACTCCGGGGCCATCTTCAGCAAGGTCTTCGGCGCCGGCTTTCACCTTTTCCGGCTCTCTTTAGGCCTATTCTGCTTGCTTACTCTTCCCTTCATAGTCTTTCTCGCTCAATTGCACGAATTAATAAAATTTATATCATATTAAGGCGAGAAAGTCAAGGAGGCAGAAGTCTTTAATACCTGAAAATTGCTGCTGCTCCGGTATCTGTCGGCATTCTTTCTTTTGGAAGTACGACTACTTCCCCCTTGTTTTTAAACACCATTTCAGCAAGATCGTCCAATATATCGCCTACCTCTACATCTTTTAAATCTCCTTCTATAAGTTCACTTGTTTCCCTATTAATTTTCCCCGGAATTATCCTGTCTGCCTCTACGAGTAAAGTTCCGACATTATTCGACAGCGCTGCTCTTGCAATCTGCGCCAAATCATCTGTAGCCAAAAACTTAGACCTTGCCAGTTCATAGGCATCAATTAATTTTTTTGTCTTTCCTAAATATATTGGCTCCATTTTTTCCCATGCAGCATCTTTCAATTCGCTTACTGTTAAGGAATTAAAAGCTGTTTCAATACCTTCCTTCATTAGAAAAGGATTGCGGCTGATTTTTTTAAAAAATGTATGGTGTTCTTTTAAGGCTATTAACATAAGAGGCAATCCTGTGGGGCGAGAATAATTTTCCCAAACTACTTTGTCTACATATCTAAAAAATTTTTCTGTCTCACTATCGATTATATCTTTTTTACTGCCTTGCCCATAAAACACGCCGCTTCCCATAGAACTAACAGTTCTTGCGCTTAACGAAGGTTCTTTGCGGCCATAAGTTTCCCCTAAGGCTTCTTCAATGGTCGTTGGGATGTCAGGTGGAATTTTAACTTCCTTAAATCCATATCTATTGCCTTCATAAAGCTTAAATTCTTTTCTATTCAGTCCTAAAAGATGATAGCGATCTGCTGACTGAAAAATTCTTATGAGAGGTTTGATATAAAAGGTATCAGCTACTACCACTACCTCTTTTACAGGTCTTGGAAGATTATATACTATACATCTGTCTTCTGTAGCAAGCACTGCCAAGCCATCTAAGGTATAATTCCAAAACATTTTTTCTTTGGCTATGGCATAAAAAGGTTTCATGATATTGACTATTTCTCTTTTTGGGTGTTTTCGCATTAGCGAATCTTCCACTTCTCGAATAAGATTCTTAAATCTAATTGCATCCTGTTTATTTTCAGGACTGTAGCGGTGGGTCGGCTGATAAAGTGAAATAAAAGGGGGATTTTTCGCATTTAAAATCTCGTGAGGAAAATCATTTACAATCTCATAAAGCATATTTTTTCCCTCCTAAACCGTCATATAGTGAGCCTATTGTCTTCACGCAAGTATGCATGCATTATATAAAGCAGCTACCTGCTTAATACAATAATACACTAAATTAAGAGATAAATCCATTAATTTCTGATTTTGAGAAATTTTTGTTTTTGCAAGAAGTACACAGAGGGACGGTTCTTTTGTGTTATTTTCGTATTTTTTAAATAAAGCTTCCAAAGCACACAAATATTACTATTTTCAGCATCAGCAAAAGATCTTTATCAAAAATAACCTTGAGATTCTCATCTTAACTTCACTCAGAATGACAAAGTAAAATTGCGCACATAAAAAAGCCGGATGGTAAAATCCGGCATTAGATAAAATTTCTAAGAGCTAAATGTGCACATATTTGAATGGCTACTTTAAGGCAGGATTCATCAAAATCAAACCTGTTTGTATGATGATCGGATGCAATTGGAGTTTTAACTTGAAAATAAAGGGCTTTACCCCCTTGTGATTGAACCCTTTCCATGAAATATGTAGCATCATCACTGGCGCCAAAGTTACTTTCATTTTCTATTTTCGAAATTCCTAAGCTCTCACCAATCTGTTTTACTGTTTTAGCAAGCTCTTCATCGCCTTTGGCGCTTGGCGCACTGCCGGCATCTTTGATGTGGCAGCCAAGAGTGTACATATTTGCGCAAGCCTTAAGTATGATTTTTGCTTTCTCCTGCATGTAATTATTTAATGCTGTAGTCTCGCCTCTAGTTTCAATTTTCATATGAGCACTTCCGGGTATTATATTGGCAGCTGTGCCTGCTGTCAATACGCCAACGTTTATGCGAGTGATTCCTTCACTGTGAGGTGCTATGGCGTGCAGATTAAGAGCTGCAGATGCAGCCCCCAGCAGGGCGTTTTTCCCTTCTTGCGGGCAAGCACCGGCGTGGGCAGTTTGACCTATATAATCAACATCTATTTTTGATGTAGCTAAAAAACCTGTGGTCTTAGCTACAAGGCTCACTGAATCAGCAGCTCCAAAGCCTATATGAAAAGCGAAAAAGTAATCCGCATCATCTACGACACCTGCCTCCACCATGGCTTTCGCACCTCTTACTCCTTCTTCAGCCGGTTGAAAAATAAGCTTTATCGTTCCGGATAAATCATCTTTGATTTTCATAAGAATTTCTGCAAGAGCCAGTCCCACTGCTGTATGACCATCATGGCCGCAAGCGTGCATTATTCCGTCATGCACCGAAGAAAAGCTTTCTTTGTATGGTCTGTGTTCATCATCTTGAGCTTCTGTAATACTTAGGGCATCCATATCAAAGCGAAAAGCCATCGTAGGACCCGGCTTATCGGTATGAAGAATTCCTACAACCCCCGGCAGATTTTCCATCATCTCTATGATTTTAGGGTCCGCCCCTTCTTTTATCGCCCGCTTTATTTCGTTTAGTATTTCTTTCTGTGGGGGAAAACCCATGATCGCTTCTTCTTTTAGAATTTTTCTGCCAAGTTTTACTTCATAGCCTAAATCCATGAGAATTTCAGCTACTTTGCTGCTTGTGCGAAACTCCGTCCAGCCTACTTCGGGGTATTTATGAAAATCTCGGCGATATGCAATAACTTTCGGTTCTATCTTATTTACCAATGTTTTTATATCATACATGCTATTCCTCCTGCTGCAACAGTTCCATGCTCAATGCCACTAGTGCCTTAATGCCAATGGGTATGCAGCCTTCGTCAAAAATTACGCGGCTATTGTGTAGGGGCAATATTTCCTTGGCATTTCTCGAAGAAGAACCTAATTTCATATATACCGATGGCACCTCTTGAGAAATAAAGGAAAAATCTTCGCCGGAAGTTTCCTGGGGAATATCTTTTATAGTATCTTTGCCCATCTTTTCGATAAGAATTTCTTTTACTTTCTGCGTAAGGCTAGCATCATTTATCACCATAGGATATCCTTCTAGATAATTCATTTCAAAAAAGGCACCATGGCCGTAAGCTATACCCTTCCCTACCTGGTTCATATATTCCTTAATTTCATCTTCATATCCCGGCGTCATGATTCTTACAGTGCCTTCCATCTCCACTTTATCACATATAACGTTGTATCTCTGGCCGCCTGTGATTTTGCCAATGGAGATAACTACACTGTCCCGAGGATCTATCCGCCTTGATATTATAGTTTGCATGCTTGATATTACATCCGCAGCCGCTACCAATGCATCTATTCCTTGATGGGGAGCTGATGCATGACCGGATTTACCTGTTACTTTTAAAAAGAACCGATCTGATTTAGCTGTGCAAGGTCCGGAACATAAACCGATTTCGCCTACATAAAGCTGTGGCATTACATGTAGTGCTAAGGCATAGTCTACCTTCGGATTTTTAAGTATTCCTGCATCTATCATTGCCTTAGCCCCACCCTGTGGACTGCACTCTTCTGCCGGTTGAAATACAAATTTTATTTGCCCACAGATGCGATCTTTGTATTTTGATAACACTTTAGCTGCGCCAAGCAAAATAGCTGTATGAATATCGTGACCGCAGGCATGCATGATGCCGGCGACTTTTGAGCTAAAGGGAAGTCCGGTTTCTTCCTCAATAGGAAGTGCATCCATATCGGCTCTGAGGAGTAGAGTTTTTCCCGGTCGGTCGCCTTCCAAAATCCCTACTACGCCGTATCCGCCCACGCCTTCTTCCACCTTAAGGCATAAAGACTTTAATTCCTTTGCAACTAGTTCCGAAGTAGCTTTTTCCTCATAGCCCAGCTCCGGATTTTGATGAATATGTCTTCTAATTGATATTATATGTTCTAAAATCTCGGATATTTGTTTTTCCAATTCTTCCATGCGATTTAGGCACTCCTTTTTGCAAGATTTACATATAAATTCCTGCTCCCGGTCCCAATGGTAAATCTAAGACCATCCACACTATCAATTGTAATGTCCACACTACCAAAAATATCAATGCATATGGCAGCATCAAAGACATCAAAGTCCCAATTCCAGCATCTTCATCATAGTGCTGAGCAAGACCCAAGGCTATGGGGAAGTATGGGAAAAGCGGTGTTATCGGATTGGTTGAAGAATCACCGATGCGGTATATTACCTGAGTCATTGCCGGAGAATAGCCTAACAGCATCAGCATCGGTACAAATATGGGCGCAAGTATAGACCACTTGGCAGATCCGCTGCCGATAAACAGGTTTACTATGGTAGAAAGCAATATTATTCCTATAATCAGCGGCAAACCTGTAAATCCCACATTTTGAAGAAATTCTGCCCCTTTTACCGCTATTACAACACCTATGTTAGTCCAGTTAAAATATGCTACGAACTGGCCTATGATAAAAACAAGAACTATGTAACTTGACATGGTTTTTACTGCTTCAGCCATAAGTTTCGGTATGTCGCCGGCAGTTTTTATGGTGCCGACAGTCTTTCCGTATGCCACACCTATTGTTATAAAAAACAGCATTAGAATTGGAATAATACCGTTTAAAAGTGGCGAAGGTATAAGTCCACCGGTTTCAGCATTTCTTAAAATGGCATTTTTAGGTAGGACTGCAACAGCCAAGATTACAAGAAATATTAATGCTGCCTTGCCTGTATTTTTTAAGGCAAGATTTTCAATAGGCGTAAGGTCTTGGTTTTCGGCAACTTTTATTTTACCTTTGTATTCTCCAAGTCTCGGTGCTATGATTTTATCAGTAACCCATGCCCCTACAAAAGTAAATATAAATGTTGAGGCAAACATAAAATACCAGTTAATAGAGGGGTTGACCTGAATACTTGGATCTATGATTTTTACGGCTTCTTGGGTTATGCCTGCAAGTAGCGCATCAGTTCCTGCTATTATAAGGTTTGCGGAAAAGCCGGCGCAGGCTGCAGCATATCCCGCCATAAGACCTACTAGCGGATTTTTCCCCAGGGAAAGATAGATACTTGCCGCAAGTGTCGGTATAATGACTATGGAAGCATCTGATGCAATGTTCCCATTTATGCCTACAAACATTACTGCTAAACTAATAGCCCATAAAGGTGCGCCATACATGGTTTTTCTCATGAAGGCAGACAGCAAACCCGCCTGTTCTGCAAGACCAATGCCCATCTGCATAGAAAGTACCAGTCCGAGAGGGGCAAAACCGGTAAAGTTTTTAAGGGCATTTACCAGCATCCACTCCACGCCTTCTCGGGTTAAAAGGCTTTTGACCATAACTTCTTCCCCGCTGCCGGGATTTATCGCTGAAACTTGCAGTATAGATAAAACAGCAGATAGAAGCATTATCCCTATAGTCAGATAAACAAACAGGAAAAATGGATGTGGCAGTTTATTCCCTACGCGCTCCACCCAATCCAAAAACCTTTCAAAACTGCCTTTCTGTTTTGTCAACTCATTTTTAGTCACATGATTTCCTCCTTTTCGGCCAAATTTTGGTTATGTGGCCATATATGTTTTATTATGAATTCATCTTCTTCTCTTAAAATCCTTCTTGATTTTAAAATGTATACAGTATACTTGTCATCGCAAAAATTTCTTTATACCAAAAAGTTCTTTTAAACATAAAAATACCGGTTACAAACACCGGTATACTTTTTTTTTGTAAATTGTTAATTTTTAAATTGACTACATCTAATTAAATAAAGTTTGCACAATTCATCTTTAAAATAATTCCAGAAAATGTAATGATCTTAATATAATTAGTTTTCTAACTGAGCTAGCCCTATATTAATACTTGATATACCCGACTTGGCCTGCCCTTCCCTAATACACTTTTGTTTTCCAAAATTTTAGCCGCTCCTTTTTCTTCTAATTGAGCTAAAATCCTACGAGCGCTTCGCTGACTTATGTTCATGTATTCACTAAGTTCCTTAGCGGTCACCTTATTTTTTCCTAAGCGGCGCAGAGAAGATTTGAATTTACTCAAATTTATTACATTCATATTTAGTTTTTTCGCCAGCTCTTCCAAATCTAAATCTGCAACACTTTTTATTGCGCCCCTATCTTCTCGCATAGGTCCAATTACCTTACCTTCTTCCGTCACCAAAAAGCAGCAGTCGCTTCCGTTTTCCTTAGAAAGCTTTACTGCCTGTCGGGCATTGGTCTCGGCCATCTTCGCTGTTCTGCCGAATCCTATTCCTACGGTTACTTTAAGATTCGTATTGGATTTTAGCGCTCGAAGCAGAGGCGAACCTAAAAATATATCTGTAGATTCTTCCAAACACCCGCGGGTAGTTATTATCATAAATTCTGTGTCATTTATCTTGGTTACTGTAGCGTTTGTCTGATCGCCATAGCCTAAAATTATCTGATAAAGCTCAAGAAGCTTTATTTGCAATTGATAGTTGGAGCTTTCATATAATGTATCTTCAACGTCTTCGACCCTTACTAATATAAGCGCCATTTGAGTTTCCTTAAGCTTGATACTTTCTCCATACATTATCGCTTTTTCCAAGCTGTGCCGGACGCTAGAAATAGTAGGCAATATTCTATAGGCAGGGATGCCTGATTTCTTAAGCTCTTCATAAGTTTTGTTAAGACACGTCACTGCCGCATGGGTTTTGCCCTCATTCCATAAACTTTTATGATAATCTACAAGTTTTCCATAGGGAAGATATTTATCGTAATCCATTGTGAATACCTGGGTAAGCGGCAGATTAAGTTCCATATAAGTTTCCTCGATATCGCGACGGCTTATCGTATCAAAGCTCAAAGCAGAAACATCTTTGCCATCACGATAAATGTCAAAAAGCACCTTGTAAAGGCTCGTCCCGTTTCTAGGGATATAAACCCCGGGTGTCTCAATATTGACATTGGATTTTACCCAAAAGTAAGGTGCCTGACCACTATAAAGTATTATATCCACATCTTGGGCCATTGTTGCAATATCCCCAAGGTCTTCAAAATTTTCATAAGCTTTTTCAACCACCGTAATCTCTCTGTCAAACTCACGCAAGACTTTTCTTAGTAAAATCAGAGAGTCTTCCGGTCCAACAATGCCTAGACGTATATTCATGGATCTCGCCTTTCTCCCTATTATTATAGCTGAGTATTTTCTATATTTACTATAATAATGATACACTAAGTCTGAGCAGCAAGTCCAATACTTTTTGATTTCAACAAAAAATCAGCCCCAATACACCCAAATTTTATGGGGTGGCAAGGCTGAATAATTAAAGTGTCGTTTTTAGTAGAGTATTTATATTTATCGCATAGAAAAATAGCTGTCAACCATCTTTCTATCAGGCAGTGATGCTTGAGCACCTTCTCTGCTCACGGTTATACCGGCTGCACATGTGGCAAATTCGATCGCTTTTTCAAGATCCATTCCTTCAGAAAGCCCAACTGTAACAGCACCTACGAAAGCATCACCTGCTGCCGTCGTATCTACCACAGGAAATGACATAGCGGGAAAGTGTTTTGTTGTTTTCTCATTTACTAACATAGAACCATTTCCGCCCAATGTTACAATCACATTTTCAATGCCTTTTTTGTGCAAGCTTTTTGCCATATCTTCTATCGTGCCGCTGTTATTGCAAAGAATTGCAAGTTCTGTTTCATTGGGAAGTATCATATAGATACCTTCTAGCGTTTCATCGCTTAGCAAATGGGCGGGAGCCGGATTTAAAATTACCTTAATATTTTTCTTCTTGCAGAAATCAATTACGTATTCTATGGTACTAATTGGTATTTCCATTTGGAGTATACAGTAGTCAGCATCTTGTAAAATACATTCATACCTTTTTATTTGCTCAATGTCAAGCCTGCCATTGGCTCCTTGATTTACGACAATTGTATTATCGCCTTTGTCCGAAACACATATATATGCTGTTCCGGTAGGAAAATTTGTATCGTATTCTACGGCTTTTACTTTCACATTATTATTAACTAATTCATTATATAGTTTTTTGCCATAAGCGTCATCGCCAAGCCGGCCTATCATATAAACATTGCCGCCTAATCTGCTTGCTGCAATAGCTTGATTGGCCCCTTTGCCTCCGCCATAAAGCTGCTGACCTTTTGCAAGCACCGTCTCGCCTATAGTCGGGATATGAGGCACCCTTATGACTACATCCATATTAATACTTCCAACTACGACAATTTTCTTCAATCTAGAACCCTCCCACTCAGGTTTAAACTTTATCGGCAGGAAAAGCAACACTTTTTCTCACGGATAGTGTAGGTTTGTATTCCACCCTCAACTGTTTTAGTTCCTCGTTTTTAATCTTTTTTATTAGCATGGCTGCTGAAATTATACCCATCTCATAAGTCGGCTGTTTAACTGAAGTTAGGGGAGGCGACAGTATTTCTGACAAAAATATGTCATCAAAACCGACTACGGATATATCATAGGGGATACTCAGGCCCTCATCATGAACTGCTTTATATACCCCATATGCCATCATGTCGTTTGAGGCAAAGATTGCAGTTGCTCCTGCTTTTAAAAGTTTTTTTGCGCCAAGTTCTCCGCTTTTTGTTTTAAAATTACCCTCATATATTAACTCCTCATTAAAATCAATATGTGCTTCTTTTAGCGCCTTTTTGTAACCCTCAAGACGTTGTATTGCAAGTTTAGGTTTTAGTGGCCCTGTAATACAACCTATTGCCTCATGCCCAAATTCTGTCAAATGTTTCGTCGCAAGGTAGCCGCCCATGACATTATCAATAAATACAGCCAATATATCTTCATCATCAAATGCCCGGTCAAGCACTATAACAGGAAAACCCTTACTGTTTAGTTCTCTGATTTCTCCATGATTTGACAGTGCTGTAGAAAGGAAAACTATTCCATCTACATGTTTTGACTTTAAAACGCTTAAATATTGGTTTTCTTTTTCGGGATCATCGTCTGTATTGCATAGGATAACATTATAACCTTCGCAATTTGCTCCATCTTCTACGCCTCTGGCAAGCTCGGCAAAAAAAGCATTGGATATGTCAGGTAAAAGCAGGCCTATAGTATTAGTTTTCTTAGTTACAAGACCTGTAGCCAATGCACTTGGAATATAATTATATTCGTCAATTACTTTTAATACCTTATTTCTTGTTTTGTCGCTTATATCATCATCTTTTTTATTAATTATTTTAGAAACTGTGGTAATGGACACTCCGGCCTTTTCAGCAATATCTTTAATTGTAATAGACATATCGTTTCTTCCTTAAAAAATTTATGATGTTTTCTACAGAATATTACATAATAGTTTAACTTACAAAATAAATATCATAAAAAAGAGTAGAAAGTCAAAATAAACTTACTTCGTCAGGTAATCCATTAGATTTGCCCAAAGTATATCATAAAATTCCCAATTTACAAAAGCAGGGGGACCCCAATGAGGTGCACAGTCAGATGTAAATACTGCTGATTTCCCCTTTCCAAATTCGCCGACGGCTATAAAAGGATCGCCATCTATTGTGGCTATTACCTCTCCTTGAGGAATTGGTTTTGTTTTATTATAGCCAAGAAATTGCGGCCATTCCTCTGGGATTCCTCTAAAAACCTCATGTTCTTTTACAATTATGGGCGATATGCCTTCAGGATGTTCTGCTCGGTCATCTATTTTTAGGCACTCTACCGGCAAGATATCTTTTACAGGGGTAAATCCATATCTTGCTTTCGCATCAATTCCCGAAAAAGACATATAGCCTCCAATCATCATAAATCCTCCGCCTTGGTAAACATATTCTTTTAGAAGTTCACACCTGTTTGGTGTCTTTATACTTTTAGAAAACGTTTCCGGGCTTAGGAGTAAAGTATTCGATCCTATATCGGATAAGATAACGCAAGAATAGGTGTTCAATTCCGCTATAGAAGATGGAAATTGCACCGGAGCAAGATGGTTTGGAATAAATTCGACCACATATCCTGCTTTTTCAATAGCTTTGCGTATGTATTCAACGCCTTCTTCATATACAACAGTAGAAAAGCTGTCAAAGCCTTTTATATGAGTAGTTTGGCTAACCCATGATTCTCCAGCGATCAAAACTTTCTTCATTAGTTTTTCCTCCTGTTTTGAGCAAAGTTGCCCAAGCAAAGTTGCCCACTTATTTAATTTTATCCCTGGCACCATTCTAAGATCAAATTCGCATATATCAATATAGATTTGAAATACTGTTCCATATCAATAAATTCATTTATTGCATGGCATTGGCTCGGTGAACCCGGTCCAAATTGTACAGTTGGACATTTGGCAATATTTTTCCAAACTCTTGCATCACATCCAGACGGCGAACCTACAATCTTTATTTCCTTACCTTCTGCTGATCCATATGCGCGTTCAAATGACTTTACAAATTCATGATCCTTTTCCATTTCAAACGGGCCGCCGGCTTGATATATTGATACACGAGGCTTGTGATCTTTCAGCCAGTCATCCCCCTCGCAAGCTCTATAAATTGCTCCTGTGTACTCCTTAACAACTTTCTCATGATTCATAGAACCTGGTAAATAATGCACACATGTTTTAAAACAACAATAATCTGCAACAGTAGAACCTGCTACACCGCCATTAATAACACCCACATTCGAAGACGGTCCAGGCAGAAGAATATGTTTATGCTGCATAAGCCACTTATGCTCGAGCTCGTCTATTGCATTCATTATCTTCACAGCTTTTTCTATAGCACTTACCCCAACCCATTTCATCCCTGAGTGAACCGCCAGTCCCTCTATTTCAATTTTAAAAAATATAAAGCCCATGTGTGCGATAACAAGTTCTAAATTTGTCGGTTCGCAAACTACAACTCCATCAGCCTTTTGGCCATTCATTGCGGCTATGATAGAACCATTGCCGCCGCCCTCCTCATCTATAACAGAAGTAATTATTACATCTCCTGGAAGCTCGATTCCTGCCTCCTTTAGAAGATCAACGGCCATTATAGAGGCCATTAATCCGCCTTTCATATCACAAACTCCAAGACCGTACATTTTTCCATTTTTAATTATAGGCTCATGAGGCGGTGTATTCCATTTATTTACATCACCGGCAGGCATAGTATCTATATGGCCATTAAACATTATGGACTTGCCGCCGTTTCCCTTGAAAGTAGCGTATACATTAAACCTGCCATCGTAATTGTGGCCTAAGTTGCCCTCATTATATAGATTAAGACTCTTTTCCAGAATTTCTTCGCTAGGAAAGTCTTTAACAATTGAATCTGCATTCATTTGCTCAAATAATTTTATCAAATATTCCTGCCCTTTTTGTTCTAATCCGCCGTCAATGCCATGACCCAATACATGAGTATCAATTGCCACAAGTTGGGAAAGTTGCAATGCATACTCGTCTTTTTTCTTGTCCAAAATTGACTTTAATCTATCATTTTTGGCATCCATAAAATTGTCTCCTTAATGAGAGTTAATTTTTTAATTATAAAACTTAATGCATTCCTCTACTATATCCCAGAATTTTTCTTGATTTAGCTTTACTCCAACTTTAGCATTTGGTTCATTTTTCGTTACATGAAAATAGTCGCAGAGGGTCCTCCCATAACATTTTTCGCTTCTTATCTCAACTTCAACAAACATAGATCGTGTTTCAACACAGCTAGGATCTATTAAATAAGCAATACAAGTGGGATCATGTAGAGGTCCTCCTTCCCACCCGAAGACCTTTTTCTGTGTGGAATTAAAAAACCTCATTAGATCTACGAATAGTCGGGCAGCTCTGTTATTTATTTTATCCATTCTGTCTACTATGCTTGGATAACACAGAGCTTGTCTTGTTAAGTCAAGGCCCATCATTACAATTGGTCTCCCCGAAGTAAATACTACATAACCGGCTTCGCCATCTGCTGCCATATTAAATTCTGCAGCAGGCGTAACATTGCCCAGTTGATAAGCTCCCCCCATCAAGACTATTTCTTGGATTTTATCTAATATCTTCGGCTCTCTTCGCATAGCCATTGCTATATTGGTAAGCGGCCCTGTAGGCACAAGGGTTATGTCGCCATTAGAGGCCATTAAGGTTTCGATTATAAAATCAACTGCATGCTTCGACTCGGCTTTTCTGGTAAGCGGCTCGAATGTGGGTCCATCTAATCCGGTTGTGCCATGAATATCCTCAGCTATTATTTGTTGAGAACGAACCAACGGCAAACTGCATCCGGCATATACAGGCACATCAATATCTAAAAATTGGCAGACGTTTAATGCATTTCTTGTTGTTTTTTCTAATACCTGATTACCTGCAACTGTAGTTATTCCTAAAAGCTCTATATCTGGATGTTTTGCCGCCATCATAATTGCTACAGCATCATCATGCCCCGGATCACAATCTAAAATTATTTTTCTCATATAGTTCAGCACTCCTTTTATTTTTGTAATAAAGAACTCTTCATTTTCTCTCTTCTTTTAGCACTGCGCCACAAAGAAACAGATAAAACTAATATTGTTATAATATATGGGAGCATTAATACAAATTGTGAAGGCCATCCATATGCCTGCAACCTTCCTCCTATACTGTCGATAAGTCCAAAAAGAAGACTGCCTATCCAAGCTAAGACAGGATTTGCGCCTCCAAAAAACATAGCTGCCACTCCCATGAAGCCTCGTCCATTTGTCATGTTTTCTATAAACATTTTAGAATATCCAATCGACAAATGGGCTCCTGCTAATCCTCCTAGTAACCCGGAAATTGCCATAATTTGGTATTTGATACTTTTAACATTTATACCTGCAGTCTCGGCAGCCATTGGCAAGCGCCCCACAGAACGCAAGCGCAGCCCCCACACCGTGTGATAAAGCACAAATGTTAATGCCAAAACCATCAAGATACCTATTACTTCCATCAGAGACCAATTATTAAATATTCCATTAAGATACTTATATTTTTCAAGGAATCCAAAATGGAGGCGAGGAATACCCGCAATTTTGGGATCTGTAAAACTTCCTGTTGTTCCTAAAAACTGTTTAATCCCGAATTTCGTAACAGCCAGAGCAAGCATATTTATTGCCATTCCAATTGCAGTTATATCCGCATTATACTTGATACTTGCAACAGCCATAATCATTGCCATTATAACTCCGACTATCATCGCCACAGCAATACCTAAAAGCCAATTGCTTGTCAAATAACTTATTAAAACAGCTGAAAATGCTGAAACAAGCATAATTCCTTCTACGCCTATATTTAATATATCGCCTTGCTGTGTAATCACTGCCGCTAATGTTGCAAATAAAATCGGCGTAGAAGCTCTTATAGTGGAATATATTAAAGTATAATCAAAAATAGTGCCCAGATCCATTTATAGCATCCTCCCCTTAATCTCGTTCGCTAACCGAAGCTTGAACTGTTTTTATTCTCTTCTTCTTATAAAAAGAAAATAAATTTTCCATGGTTGCAAATATGATAAATATCGCTATTATAGTATCAACGATCGATTTAGGTAAACCTGTATAGCGTTCCATACCTAAGGCTCCAGCCTTTAAGGCAGCTATGAAGAATGCGACAAATGGCACCATTTTCATGTCGCCCTTAACCATAAGCACAACTAACATTCCATCAAATCCGACTCCTGAAGAAAAGCCGTCTAAAAAATATCCATATACTCCTAAAACTTCAATGGCACCTGCCAAGCCGCCTACTGCGCCACTTAGAAGCATCGAATTGATTATTGTTTTTTTAGGATTTATTCCTACGTATTCTGCATGCATAGGATTTAATCCTACACTCTTAAATCTGTATCCAATTGTTGTATTTTGTAATATCCAATAGATAATTGCAACGATTGCTAGTGCGATAAAAAGACCTGTATTTGCTTGACTTGGCTTTAAAATCTTTGTCAACTGGGCTCCTTCTGCAATTGTTGGGGTTTGAGGCACGCCAGTCTTTGCGCTAAGCGGACCATTGACCAAATATGAAGTAATATATGTCGCAACATAATTCATAAGTATAGTTACACATATTTCATTGACGCCAAGATAAGCTTTCAAAGATCCTGGTATATATGCCCATGCTGCGCCAACGATGACAGCAATAGCAAGGCACATAAGTATTAAAATCGGACCTGGGACACTCGTAAATGTAAAACCTACCCAAGCTGCTGCTATCGCTCCTAAGTATAGCTCTCCATCGACGCCAACATTAAAAACGCCAACGCGCGAAGCTACCAGAAAAGCCACGGAAGTCAAAAGAAGAGGAACAAATTTTTGCAGTGTTGTTCCAAAGTTTAATTTACCGACAAAAGCGCCTCTTAGAAGTTGAATATAGGCCTCGATTGGATTATGACCCAAAAACAGCATTATCAGCCCGCCAATAATTGTTGACAAAAGAATTGTAAGGAGGAGGTTTAGATATTTGTTTGTTTGCTCCATAGTCTATATCATCCCCGTTTTAATTAAATGTTCACAAGCTAACTTCAGTTTCTCCGCCCATCATAAGTATACCTACATTTTCTTCATTGGCTTCCTCAGCATTTAGAATGCCCATTATTTTGCCTTCATACATAACAATAATCCTGTCAGAAAGCGAAAGTACTTCTTCTAAATCAGCCGAAATTAGAAGGACTGCTTTGCCTTCTTCTTTAACCTTATTAATTTTACTTCTTATATATTCAGTAGCACCTATATCTACTCCTCGTGTAGGCTGAGCGGCAATTAATAATTTAGCATCTGCATCGATTTCCCTTGCAATTACAACTTTTTGTGCGTTTCCGCCCGATAAAGAGCCTGCTAAAGCCCAGGGGTTATTCGGCCTTATATCAAATGTTGAAATTAGCTGTTTTGCAAAGCTTTCAATTGATTTGCGGTTTTGAACAATACCCTGTGCTAATGGTTCTTTGTCATATTTTAGAGCAACTAAATTTTCCGCAACATTCATTTTTAAGTTTAGGCCTCTTGTATTCCGATCCTCTGCAATATGAGCTACTCCGGCTTCTCTTATTTGTAAAGGAGAAAGGTTGGTTACATTTACATTATCAACAGTTATCTTGCCGCGCTCTACCTTTCTTAATCCTGTCAGTGCTTCTACAAGTTCGCTCTGGCCATTTCCGTCCACGCCAGCAATGCCAACAATTTCCCCTGCTTTTACATCAAATGAAATTCCACGTATTTTTGATAATTCTTTTTCACCTGATGTCCACAAATCATTTACTTCTAATATTTTTTTTCCAGGGTTGGATTCCTTTTTCTCTATATTTAGAAATATCTCGCGTCCTATCATCATTTTGGCTAATTCATTTTTATTTGTGTCTGATTTGTTAACAGTATTTACATACTTTCCCTGGCGCATAACAGTAATTCTGTCTGAGATTTCCATTACTTCATTTAATTTATGTGAAATAAATATTATTGATTTGCCGTCTGCTTTCATATTGTTTAGGATCTCGAAGAATTTTACAGTTTCCTGGGGAGTTAAGACGGATGTAGGTTCATCAAAAATAATAATTTCTGCACCTCTATAAAGAGTCTTTATTATCTCAACTCTCTGGGCTTCACCCACTGAAATTTGATTAATTTTTTTATTCGGCTGTATGTCCATTCCGTAAGTATTAATGTATTTTTTAATTTCTTTTTCTGCCGCATCAAAATCTATGACGATGCCTTTTCGAGGTTCAAAACCCAATATAATATTCTCAAGCACTGTTAAATCCCCAACAAGCATAAATTCTTGATGAACCATCCCAATTCCGTATTGGATTGCTACTCTAGGGGTTAGCTCTCTTACTTCTTCTCCTCTGATTTTAATTATTCCAGAATCTTTTTGATGTATGCCATATAGTATTTTCATCATTGTAGATTTGCCAGCGCCATTTTCACCTATTAATGAATGTATCTCGCCTTTGCGCAAATTAAATTGTCCATTTTGAATTGCTTTTACATCGCCAAAGCTTTTTGTGATATCTATCATTTCTATAATATATTCATCCATTAATATATACCCCGCTTGTAGATTTTTAGGATTGCTAGTTTTTATTAAACTAAGGAATAACCGAGCATAAAGCTCAATTATTCCTTAGAAAAGGCTTTTTGCTATTAAAGGTTACTTTCTTCCAAATCCTTCGTAAGCATTCACTTTAATTTCTCCGGATTTAACTTTTTCTTCCAGTTCTGCTATTTTCTCAGGAATATCTTGAGGGAACTTATCTCCCAGAGCTTCCTTCATTACTGACATATCCGTCAAGCTTACTCCGCCCTTATTTATATCAAGGTATTCTGTAGTGTTGCCTTTATAGGTTCCTTTTACTACTGACTCTATTACTAAATAAGTAGCATTATCCACTCTTTTTACCATAGATGTTAGAATATGGCCGGGATATACATCGTCTTGATTCATATCGACTCCGATAGCATACTTGTCTGCTTCTTTAGCTGCTTCTAGTACACCCATGCCAGTGCCCGAAGCTACGTTCATGACAATATCAGCACCTTGGCTGTATTGAGCAAGAGTTAGTTCTTTGCCTTTCAAGGGATCGTTAAATGTTCCTGCAAACGACTGCAAAATTTTTATATCAGGATCAATGTACTTTGCTCCCTGCTCATATCCTACAAAAAAGTCATGTAAAACCGGGATATCCATTCCGCCTACCCATCCGATTACTTTATCAGCATTCACATTAGGTACTTGCGTTTTTGTTGTAAACATTGCTGCTGCAGCGCCCGCAAGAAATGAGCCTTCATTTTGTGCGAAAGTAGTAGATACGATATTATCTCCTTTTGTTACTCCATCAATTAATGCAAACTTTATATCAGGAAATTCAGGGGCGTGTTTTGCAAGAATATCTTGAAACTGGGTCGAAACACATACAACTAAATCATATCCTTCAGATGCCATAGCTACTACATTAGATTCCCATTCAGCCGGTTCTTTCGATTCCAATTCTTTTAACTCAATGCCAAAATCGTTTACAGCTCTCATAGCGCCTGCATGAGCTGAATCATTAAAAGACTTATCTCCTAAAAACCCGGAATAGACCAACGCAACTCTAAGTTTTTTAGACCCGGCGGCATTATCGCCGGATGTTTCCTCTTTTGAAGAATCAGCTGGTTGAGATGACTGTGATGAACAGCCGGCTACCATCACCATAACGAAAACAAAGATTAACATGACACTAAGGATTTTTTTCATTTAACTTTTCCTCCCTGATTTAAATTTATTTTAATTTTATAAATTAGCTGGCCACAATATTTATTGTGAGCAGCTGTAAAAAGGTAAACCGTATTTGTGTAAAACGCAAAACCGCCTGCCGCAAAGAGTGTATAAATCTTACTCAGGGCTTTTTGTCATTCATCTTTACTAACTAAAACGCTTTACTAAAACGCTTTAGTTTATTATATTATTGATTATTAAAATTGTCAAACATGTATAAATATATGAATTTTGACGATAGCAGCAGAAAGTAAAAGCTAAATGTGATTTAATCATGCATTTGGTTCTAATAGAAAAAATTAGCTATTCAAAGAAAAGAGACAGTAGTATTATTAAATATAAATTAAATACTTAAGGATAAATTAAATATTAATTAATTTCTTATTGACTTTTTACTCTTGATAATGTTAGAATTAGAATTGCCAAAATAATCAAGAAAGGACGAGGTAAATGAATCCTTTGTTCACTGTTTTTTCAATTGCTATTTCTATTGCTGTATTAGTTTTTTTAACAGTTAGAGTAAAATTACACCCATTCTTTTCTTTAACTGCAGCTGCATTTACTTTTGGAATCTTAACCGGTCAGTCTATCCCAGACATCATAGCTGCATTTTCATCAGGACTAGGCAGCACAATAGCCGGAATCGGCATTGTTATTGCCATCGGGACAGTGATGGGCGCTTTGCTTGAAAAGAGCGGAGCAGCAGAAACAATGGCCAAAACTATTTTAAAAATTACCGGCCCGAAACATGCTGCATTAGGACTAGCCATTACCGGCTATTTCGTTTCAATACCGGTTTTTTGCGATTCAGCTTTTGTAATACTTTCTCCTTTGGCAAAAAGTTTAAGTAGGGATACAAAGGTTAGCATGACTACAATGGCAGTATCTTTGGCAATGGGCCTTCATGCAACACATATGTTGGTTCCACCTACACCAGGTCCTTTAGCTGTTGCCGGTATTTTAAACGCAGATCTGGGACTTGTTATTCTTTTGGGTATGGTTGTATCAATACCTGTTACTCTAGTTGGCTACTATCTTGGAACACGTTTTGGCTCAAAATATTATTATCTCCCATCTGATACCGAGGAAATTGTTACTGACAAAAAATTGCCTGGTGCTTTACAAGCATTCTTGCCTATTTTATTGCCAATTCTCTTAATGTTCCTAAATACAATTTCATCGCTAGAAAGCGCTCCCTTTGGAAAAAATAATTTCATTACATCGCTTTTCGCAGCAACTGGTCAACCTGTATCCGCCTTGCTTATTGGCTTAATTTTTGCATTTATCACATATCGCAGCATTTATCCTGAAGATAATTTAGTCTGGACATTTGATGGTGCTTTTGGTGAAGCTCTAAAAACCGCAGGTCAGATAGTCTTAATCGTAGGTGCAGGCGGAGCTTTTGCATCTGTCCTTAGGACCTCAAATCTTGAGGAGATGGTGACAATGTATTTTTCCGGGATGACCATAGGTATACTCATTCCATTTATAATCGGTACAATATTTAGAACCGCCATTGGCTCAGGCACTGTCGGAATGATTACGGCTGCATCTATGTTGTTGCCTCTCCTGGATATTTTAGGTTTTACAACTCCTATGGGTCGAGTCATTGCAATGCTTGCTTGTGCAGCTGGTGGGTTTATGGTATTTCACGGCAATGATGATTTCTTCTGGGTAATCACTACTACGTCTGAGATGAAGCCTGAGGTTGCTTATCGGACTTTGCCGATAATCAGCATCGCTCAATCCCTTACTGCCATTGTTTTAGTATTCATTCTTCAGGCAATCTTTTTGTAACCTTTTACTAAATGGTTAGATTCTTGACTTTTTTAATTTCAAATATCCTGTTAAAATCTTGGTTTTTATACCTATTTTTTCGATGGCATATCCTTAATTGAACTTTCGCAAGCTTTGTAATGCGGTTAAAATTAAGCCATAGCAATTTAAATAGATGGCAAAATTAAATTATAAACTAAAATGTTATCAATTTAAGGAGGATTTTTAATTATGGAAAAGAAAGAACTTCAAACACCGGCTATACTAGTTGACCTGGATATTTTAGAAAACAATATTAAGAAGGCTCAAGCGCTGTGTGATGCACATGACAAAGAACTGTGGCCAATGATAAAGACCCACAAAAGCACAGAGATTGTAAAAATGCAGCAGGAAGCAGGAGCCGC
Organism: Tepidanaerobacter syntrophicus; assembly: GCF_001485475.2. NCBI lineage: Bacteria > Bacillati > Bacillota > Clostridia > Thermosediminibacterales > Tepidanaerobacteraceae > Tepidanaerobacter > Tepidanaerobacter syntrophicus. Next base: position 222,982 of record NZ_DF977000.1, read on the forward strand.
CGGGTTTTTATGCGGCACACTAGATGAGTGTGAGGGACTTGCCAAGGCAGGTATCAAAAACATCATGTATGCATATCCTGTTGCAAGCCCTGTAAATATTCAAAGGGTTATTGAGCTTAGCAAAAAATGCAATTTCATTATAAGAATCGATAATTACGACGGGGCAAAGATGCTAAATGATGCGGCAGAGGCTGCGGGAGTTAAAGTAAATTATACGATTATAATTGACAGCGGATTGCATCGCTTTGGTATTTTGCCTGAAAAGGTATTAGATTTTGCAAACTCATTAAAGGATTTTAAGGCTCTAAACTTTTTAGGTATCTCAACCCATCCGGGCCATGTTTACTCCGCTTCAAAGCAGGAAGATATCCCACTTTATGTAAAAGATGAGAAAAATGCTGTAAAGACCGCAGCAGATTCCCTCAGAGCTGCAGGGTATGAGTTGAAACTTATAACCAGCGGATCCACACCTACTTTCTATGATGCAGTTTTAGATGAAAATATCAACGTTTTCCACCCCGGCAATTATGTATTTATGGATAATATCCAGCTTTCTACAAATACAGCAAAAGAATCAGATTGTGCGCTTTTTGTATATGCTACAGTTATTTCTCATCCTTCAGAAGAATTATTTATATGCGATGCAGGGGCCAAATGCCTCGGCCTTGACCAGGGTGCTCATGGAAATACTGCAATCAAAGGCTATGGACATGTAAAAGGGCATCCGGAGCTTACCGTTTTTAGTCTTTCAGAAGAGGTTGGCAAGCTTCATGTAGAAGGAAAAACAAATCTTAAAGTCGGCGATACGATTGAGATTATACCGAATCACAGCTGTTCTACCGCAAATCTTACCAGCTACCTTATAGGCTGCCGCGGTCAAAAAGTTGAAAAGCTTATTAAAGTTGATATGAGAGGAAATTCTACTACTAAGGGAGTAAAGCAAGAATAAAGAGAAAAGAGCACAGAGACCAGCTAACTAAAGTCAAGTCATTTTAGAGAGCACAGAGGGACGGTTCTTTTGTGTTGTCAGACAACACAAAAGAACCGTCCCTCTGTGCTCCTCTGTGCTCTTTTCTCGTTAGCTGGTCTCTGTGCTCTTTCTAATGCTCTTTCTCTGTGCTCTCAAAAGCTGGGGGGTGTTATCGCAAAAATAAGTACTAATGGCTTCTCTGATGGATTATACCATTTGTGATTAGTATGAGGTGGGATTCTTATACTATCCCCTGCCTCCATGATTATCTTAGAATCGTCCAAGACAAGTTCTGCCGTTCCTGATATTACAATAGCCACTTCTTCTCCTTCGTGCCCCATAGGGGTATCCGAGGTAGACATATAAGGTTCTAGGGTTAGCTGGCAAAATTCAATGGTTCCCGCCAAATCAGGAGTTAAGAGCTCATAAATTACGCCATTAGAGTCCGGCAGATATACACGCCTTCTGTTTTCCGGAGTAACCACCTGGCTTCTAATATCGTCTTCTTCTTCCATGAAAAACTTAAAAAGCGGCACATCTAAAGCATTTGCAATAAGCTTCATCGTATTTATAGAAGGATTTGCAAGCCCTCTTTCTATTTGGCTTAACATAGATGATGTAATGTTTGCCTTTTCAGCAAGTTCCTTTATCGTCATCTTCTTTTCTTTTCTGAATTTTTTTATCCTGCTGTAAAAAGTATTTTCTTCATAGGGTTCTTTCTTCATTTCTGCCTTCCTTCCAGCTATTATTACAGTGCATATTCTAACATGAATATAATATTATTTACAAATAATTTTCAGGACAACAGATTGTTATCATAAAATCAATGCTAAATGAAAGGCTTTTTGTTAATTTTTTCAAACCCTGCTGCTCTACATTATCTTTTCCGAAACGGCTTTTGCCTGCATGAAATGCAGCAGGTAGTCTGCTCCTCCTGCTTTCGAATCGGTGCCTGACATGTTAAAGCCTCCGAAAGGATGACCTCCTACTAAGGCTCCCGTGCATTTGCGGTTAAAATAAAGGTTGCCCACGTTAAAATCCTCGCGTGCCTTGTTTAATTTTTCCCTATCGGCAGCATATACAGAGCCGCTCAAACCGTAGTCCGTATCATTTGCAATATTTAACGCATCATCAAAATCTTCGGCTTTCATTATCGCAAGCACAGGTCCGAATATCTCTTCTTTTGCAATGACCGCATCACTTTTAACGCCTTCAAATATTGTAGGTTCAATAAAATACCCGCCGCCTTCTAAGGCTTTTCCTCCGAGAATAAGTTTTCCCTCGCTTTTTCCGATTTCAATATAGCGGCAAATCTTATTTAGCGCCTTTTCATCTATTACAGGACCCATGTCTGACTCATAATCTTTTGCAGGTCCAACTTTTAGCTTTTCGGCTTTTGCCACAATACGCTCTAACATTTCATTATATACATCTTTATGAATTATCGCTCTGGAGCATGCCGAGCACTTCTGCCCTTGATATCCGAAGGCTGATGTTACAATACCCTCTGCCGCAGCATCCAGATTGGCAGATTTGTCTACTATAATGGCGTTCTTGCCGCCGAGCTCGGCAACAACTCTTTTTATCCGTTTTTGTCCCGGCACTATTTCTGCCGCCAATTTATTTATTCTAAGTCCCACATCCTTTGAACCGGTGAAATTTATAAAGCCTGTCTCGGGACTTGACGTCAGATAATCTCCGACTGAATCTCCCGGCCCCGGCAAAAAATTTATAACGCCATCAGGTAAACCTATCTCCTGCCAAATTTCTGCAAACTTTGCTGCAATTACCGGGGTATTGCTTGCGGGTTTTACGACTACGGTGTTGCCTGCCACAACCCCGCAAACTGTCGTGCCTGTTAAAATTGCAAGGGGAAAGTTCCAGGGGGAAATAACGGCGCCTACACCTATTGGTATGTAAAAACATTCATTTTCTTCGCCCGGAACTTTGCTTACCGGCATCCCTTTTGCATAATAAAGCATTTGTTTTCCGTAAAACTCCAAAAAATCAATGGCTTCTGCCGTATCTGCATCTGCTTCTTTCCATGTTTTCCCGGCTTCCATGACTATCCATGCAGAAAACTCAAATCTTCTTTCTTTCATAACTTCTGCAGCTTTAAAAAGGTAATTCGCCCTTTCCTCAGGCGGCACACGCTTCCAGCTCTCAAAGGCGCCGGAGGCAGCATCTATCGCCTCTTGTGCCATTTTGCTGTCCGCTTTTGCACACGTTCCTATAACTTCGTCAATATTCGAGGGGTTAATTGAAACAATCCTTTTCGATGCATCCCGCTTTTTGCCCCCTATTATAGCCGGATAATGCCTGCCCATCTGTGCGTTGACTTGATTTAGCGCCTCTTGCATAGCTTTTCTGTTTTCTTGAAGGCTAAAATCAATCAACTTTTGATTTTCAAATTGTAAAAACAAAACATCGCCCCTCTTTCCTTTGAATTTATTATATAAATTTTACGTTAGAGCTTAACATAAAGTCCTAACTGTTCAAATCTTTTCTTTATATACTCTAACTTTTCTTCAGAAGGTGCAGTTTGGGCAGACATGTTGTATTTCATCCCAAGCCTTGTATATTTTTCGGTTATGTCATGAAAAGGCAGAAGATCGATTTCCTTTATGCCATCTAAAGTCGAAATAAATTCCGCAAGACCTTCTACATTTTCTTGCGTATCGGTTATGCCGGGAATCACCGGAAAACGCAGGATTACATCGCCGCCTCTTCCTGAATCCGCCAGCATCTTGAGATTTTTCTTAATTGGCTCATTGGAAACTCCGGTATAAATAATATGGCTAGGATTGTCTGCCAATTTTAAATCATAAAGAAAAATATCCACGTTTTCTGCAACGCGCGCAAAAACATCTTCCGGCGCATATCCTGAGGTATCTAACGCAGTATGAATATCCAGTTTCCTGCATTCTTTTAATATATCTGTCAAAAACTCATACTGCACAAGGGGCTCTCCTCCCGAAAAAGTAACCCCGCCTTCTGAGTTGTCATAAAGAAGTACATCTTTTTGTATTTCCGTCATCAGTTCATCTACAGTAACCGCTCTGCCGATACAAGTCAATGCGCCTGAGGGACAGCTTTCGCAGCATATGCCACAGCTGCTGCATTTTAAGCGGTCAATATGGTGCTTGCCAAAATCAAAGGAAATCGCATCAAGGGGGCATACATTCACGCACGTCCTGCATCCTATACATTTATATTCAAAATACATAACTGACTCCGAAAAATACATGCCTTCCGGATTGTGGCACCACCAGCACCTAAGCGGGCATCCTTTAAAAAACACCGTTGTCCTTATACCTGGTCCGTCGTGAACCTCGAATCTTTTTATGTCAAAAATAAACCCGCTATTTGCCATAAAATTCCCTCCGCCGTTTTAACCTTGCTATCTTTTAATTTATCAAAGATTTTTATGTTCTGTCCTTGCAATTATTTCCTCCTGCAGTCCCTTGGGCAGATTTACAAAATAGTCGCTGTAGCCTGCAACTCTTACCATCAGATCCTGAAAGTCTTTTGGGTGCTCTTGGGCTGTTCGCAAAAGCTCTGAACTTACCACATTAAACTGAACATGGTGTCCTCCCATGTTGAAAAAGGTTTTAATAAGGCTTGCGATATTCTTTAAATTTTCCCGACCCTCTAAAAGATCCGGCGTAAGCTTCTGATTAAGTAGTGCTCCACCGGTCTTATCCCAGTCGCACTTTGTAATAGACCTAAAAACTGCCGCAACGCCTTTTTTATCTGTGCCCTGGACCGGTGAAATCCCTTCTGAAACAGGAAAACCTGCTTTTCTGCCGTCAGGTGTGGCGCCTGTAACTTTTCCGAAGTAGACATGGGCAGTTGTTGGCAGGAAATAAACTCTCTTTGAGGCTTTCCTAACAGGGGAAGGGGGATAGGACTCTACTATATCAACTACAGTATCCACTATCTCTTTTGCTATCACATCGCTGTAATCCTCATCTTCTCCGTATACCGGCGTCTTATTTAAGATGATTTGTCTCATTATCTCGTATTTTCCCTCAAAGTCCTGCTTTAAAGCATCAAGCATGTCGCTCATAGAGATGGTCTTTTTATCAAATACATGGAACTTAAGGGATGTCAGACTGTAAGCAAGAGTTCCAAGACCTACTATCTGGAGGTACTGAGTATTGTAGCGGGTACCCCCTGCGTTGTAATCTTTCCCGCGCTTTACGCAGTCCTCTGTCCAAAGGGATAGAAAAGGCACCGGCATATACTTTGCAAAAAGCGCCTCTATAATATCATTGCCTGCCATTTTTATTTCCATAAAATGCTTTACCTGTTCCAAAAACGCATTCCAAAGTTCTTCGTAGCTTTTAAACGATGAAGGATCGCCGGTCTGGATTCCCAGCATTCGGCCGGTCTTTGGATCTATTCCATTATTTAATGTTATTTCTAAAATCTTAGGGAGATTAAAATAGCCTGTCAGGATATAGGACTCTTTTCCAAAAGATCCTGTTTCTACGCATCCGCTGACCCCTGCCGTTCTAGCATCTTCCAATTTCTTGCCTTGTCTTAGCATCTTCACAATGGCACCGTCGAAATTGAAAAACGGCGGCTCGCCAAAACCGGGTCCTACAACTTCAAGGGCCTTCAAGAGAAAATGCCTGGGGTTTTTGTCGCTTACAAGAACAGCGGTATTAGGCTGCAGTGTTCTAACTTCATTAAGGACCTCTAAAACCAGATATGACACATCATTTACACCGTCAGACCCATCTTCTTTTAAGCCGCCGATATTTATTTTTGTAAAATCATTGTATGTGAAGCTTTCCTCCGCAGTAACTCCTACCTTCGGCACTGCAGGTTGATTATTGACTTTTATCCAAAATGCCTCTAAAAGCTCTTTGGCTCTTTCTCTTGTAAGTCTTCCTTCTTCAACATCTTTTTTATAGAAGGGGAAAAGGTGCTGATCGAATCTGCCCGGATTGTAAGAATCCCACGGATTTGTTTCATATACTATGCCTACATGAATAAACCAGTAATGCTGGAGTGCCTCCCAGAATGTCGTAGGGGCGTGGGCAGGAACACGGCTGCAGATTCTTGCCATTTCTAAAAGTTCCTTTTTTCTTTCAGGATTTTGCTCCTCCTCGGCCATCTTTTCCAGTTTTTCTTTATAACGCCGCGCATAAATAAGCATTGCCTCAGCAGCTATGTCCATAGCCTTCAGCTCTTCTATCTTGTCATAATAGTATGGATCGCTGGGTTTTGCTTCTTCAATTTTCTTCTTTATCTCTTCCCTTATATCAAGGAGGCCTGTCTTAAATATCCTCTCGCCGCCGGCAGTGTGTCCCGGAGCTCTCTGCTCCATAAATTCCGTCCATATCCCGGCTTCATAGGCTTTTATCCATTCATCTGAAACACTGCCGAATATTAAGTCTCGCATTGTATTGCCTTGCCATTCTGGTATTATTTCTTCTTCGTACAGCTTGAAAGTCTCATCATCCACCAAATAAGGCATGTTTTCCCGGCTGCTAAGTATTTTAAGATCTTCTATGCTGTGGGTGCATATCTCAGGATATGTGGGCACTTCCTGAGGACCTGTCCCTCTTATGCCTACAATGAGCTGCCCTTCTTCCACCGGTAAACTTACCCGCTCCATCAAGTATTTAAAAGCCATCGCTCTTTGATGCGGAATCGATTTGCCTTTTGCGGCACCGCTTTTATAAAAATCAGTTATGATTTTTACCCGTTCAGGGGATATTTTTACCTTGCTATTTACGCTTTCTTCTCGAAGCTTTGCTATCCTCTCATTTATCGGCTTTACCGCAGATCTTCTTTTTTGGATTTCCTTTTCCAGTGCCGGCCTTCCTAATGAACCGTCGCTCATAAATTTACACCTTCTTTTAAATTTCTTTTAATTGGAGGTTTTCTAAGGTGCATATACTCTGATCCTTTAAAATTAAACCTTATATATCGTTTTACTAACTGTAAATCCGAAAGCTATACCAACTATGCTTTACCTGGAGCGAAAGACTTTTTGGTCTTGACTTTGGCGCAAAATCCTTCTTAACCCTGCAAGAAGGTAACTGACAGCAAATGCCTGAACACTCTTGTGCACTGAAGATTGAATTTAAAACAACAAGTATTGCTTTATATAAAGGTTCGTCACATTCGCCAAAACAACTTTCTACATTAAAATCAGTCTTGCCTTCCTTCTAATACAGATAGCAGGATATAAAGTGGTTAGGACTTATCTCTTTAAGTGGCGGCTTTTCCTGCTCGCATACAGGTTTTGCAAACTTGCATCTTGATTTAAACAAACATCCCGGAGGCGGATTTATCGGGTTTGAAACATCACCTTCTACTAGAATCCTCTGTCGGCTTCTTTCAAGTTTTGGGTCAGCAATAGGTATTGCAGAAATTAGAGCTTTAGTATACGGATGCAGGGGATTATCATAAAGCTCGCTGCTGTCTGCAAGTTCCACAATATTGCCAAGATACATAACTGCCACCCTGTCTGATAAATGTTTTACCATAATTAAGTTATGGGCTATAAAAAGGTAGGTGAGCCGAAGTTTATGCTGTAGTGATATAAGCAGATTTACTATTTGTGCCTGAACCGAGGCATCAAGAGCCGAGATAGGCTCATCACATACTATAAAGGTAGGTTCCACTGCCAGTGCCCTGGCAATTCCTATACGCTGTCTTTGTCCCCCTGAAAATTCATGAGGATATCTGTCTGCATGTTCTTTGTTTAAACCTACAAGATTTAGTAATTCATATATTCTTTGAAGTTTTTCTTTGCCCTTATATAAGTTGTGTATATCAATGCCTTCGCCGATTATGTCTTTTACTGTCATTCTAGGATCAAGAGATGCATAAGGGTCTTGAAATATCATCTGAACCTTTTTGGAAAACTCTCTTGCTTCCTGTCCGTTTAATTTGTGGGCATTTTTTCCTTCAAATATAACCTTGCCCCCTGTTGGAGCATATAGTCTTGCAATAGTTTTTCCGGTAGTAGATTTTCCGCAGCCGGATTCGCCAACAAGCCCTAATGTCTCTCCTTCTTTTATGGAAAAACTTACATCATCTACCGCTTTTAATATTTGGTTTGCGCCAACCTTGAAATACTTTTTTAGATTTTTTACTTCAAGCAGGTAATCGTTATTTTCATGCAACTTGTTCACCTCACAGGTTAAAAGACTGCCGCACATTTTTGGCTTTCTCATGCAGCAGCCAGCAGGCACAGTGGTGACCTTCTCCTAAATCCACCGTTTCAGGATACATCTCTTTACAAATTTTCATAGCAAAGGCACACCTGGCTGCAAAGGCGCACCCTGTCGGCGGTGAAAATAAATCCGGCGGCGTGCCTTCAATCGAAGGCAGCTTTTCTTTATTTTTAAGCTCTAAAGTAGGTATTGAGCTTAAAAGCCCCCAAGTATAAGGATGTTGCGGCTTATAGAATACATCGTCTACCACCCCTGACTCTACTATCTTCCCGGCATAAACCACCATCACTCTATCTGCCATGTTTGCCACAACTCCCAAGTCATGGGTAATTAGCATCACTGAGGTATTCATGCTTTTTTGCAGTGATTTTATAAGTTCCAGGATTTGAGCCTGTATAGTAACATCTAAAGCTGTAGTGGGCTCATCTGCAATCAAGAGCTTTGGGGTGCACACAGTTGCTATTGCAATCATAACCCGCTGCCTCATGCCTCCTGAAAGCTCAAAGGGATATTGGCGCATTCTCCTTTTTGGATTTGCTATGCCTACAAAATTTAATATCTCTATAATTCTTTCAGTCATTTGCTTTTTAGTGTAATTTGTATGCTTTTTCAGCACCTCTTCAATTTGTTTTCCAACTGTCATCGTTGGATTAAGATATGTCATGGGGTCCTGGAATATCATTCCGATTTTTGCGCCCCTTATTTTCATCATACTTTTTCTATCAAGCTTTAAAAGGTCAGTGCCGTCAAATAGGATGCTGCCGCCTGATATTTCGCCTGGAGGGCAAGGAATAAGACCCATTATGGCTTTTGCAGTAACACTTTTTCCGCATCCCGACTCTCCTACAATCGCAAGACATTCTCCTGTGTCTATGTCAAAGGACATGCCTCTTACAGCATTTATAGTGCCGCCGTAAGTTTTAAAATTTACTTCAAGATTTTTTACATCAAGTAGTTTGTCCATCTTTACCCCCTATTTCGCGGCTCCTAAACTTTTGCCGTCCCGCGCATTTTGGGATCTAAGGCATTCCTAAGCCCGTCGCCAAGTAAATTCAGAGACAGCATTGTTGTGCTGATGAAAAATGAAGGTAGGAATATCTCCCATGGATATGCCATAAATACCTGGGCACCTTCTCTTGCAAGCTGCCCCCAGCTTGTATCCGGCGGTTGAATACCGATACCTATATAGCTTAAAAATGCTTCCGAGAATATGGCTCCCGGAATAGCCATTGTAATATTCGTAATTAAAAGTCCCATCATATTTGGTATAAGGTGGCGCAAAATTATCCTCATGCTGCTTGCGCCAAGGACCTTTGCGGCAAGGACGAATTCCTGATTTTTTAATTGAAGCACCTGACCCCTTACAAATCGCGCACTTCCAATCCATCCGGTTATTATCATAGCTATTATGAGACTTGCTATGCCGGACTCGCCTCTTACCAATATGACAAGTATTGCAACAATAAGGGACGGTATGCCGTAAAGCACATCTATTATCCTCATTATTATCATATCAAGTTTGCCGCCAAAGTAGCCGGATATGCCGCCTATAATGATGCCGATAAACTGATTGAGCAGTGTTACCGCAAAGCCGATAGTAAGAGACACCCTTGCCCCAAGCCAAACTCTGGCCCAAAGATCTCTGCCGAGAGAATCCGTTCCGAACCAATGTTCTTTGCTGGGCAGTTGATCCGCTATAGCTGAATTTGTCATCCTGTAGTCGGCAGAAGTCATATAAGGTCCTATTATCGCCATAATTATATAAAATATTATTATAGCAAGGCCTAACATGGCCACCTTGTTTTTCTTCAGTCTTATCCATGCATCCTGCCAGTAAGAAAGGCTGGGTCTTGTTATTAAATTATAGTTTTCTATATCTTTTCCTACAACAGTGAACATTTCATCGGTTATAATATCCGAACTGTCCATAATCTACATCACCTTATTTCTCGGATATTCTAATTCTGGGATCTACAAATCCGTATATTATATCAACTACAAAATTTGCCGCAACCAAGAATACGCCGTAAAAAACCGTCATTCCTAAAATCATGCTATAGTCCCTGTCATTTATGCCGGATACATAAAATCTTCCCATGCCCGGTATCGCATATATCTGCTCAATAACAAAGGTGCCGGTGAGTATGCCTGCGGTAATAGGTCCTAAAATGGTCACAATGGGAAGTATGGCGTTTCTAATTTCATGCCTTGTGACTATCTCGCAGTCCGAAAGTCCCTTTGCCTTAGCTGTAAGTATATAATCCTCGTTTATTACTTCCAACATACTAGAACGCATAGTCCTAGTTATAACTGCAAGGGTATTAAGGGACAAGGCGACTACAGGAAGCACTGTATGCCTGAAACTTTCCCATCTTGCTATGGGAAACATGTGCAATTTTAATCCGAAAACATACTGCAGAACCGAACCTGCCACAAAGTCCGGAACAGATACGCCTATTATCGCTATAATGACACAAAAGTAATCAAAAAATCTGCCATTGTTTAAAGCGGCCATTACCCCTAAGAAAAGTCCCAGAACCGTTGCAAGAACCACAGCTCTTATACCAAGGTCGGCAGAAATCGGGAAAGATTGAGCAAGTATTGTATTTACACTGCGGTTGCTGTATTTTAGTGAAAGTCCTAAGTCACCATGCAAAAGATTGTTTAAATACTTTAAGTACTGCACATACCAAGGCTTGTCAAAGCCATGATATTCCATCATGTTTTTTCGTATTTCAGGCGTCATTTTTTCGCTTATAAAAGGGTCTCCCGGCATAAGTCTTACAAGAATAAATACCACAGTTACCAAGACCCATATTGTAAGTAAGGATATAATCAATCTTTGAAGTATATATCTTTTCAAAAATCTGTCCCTCCCTTCTCAAGATAAAATTTTCATAGTCTCTCTAAACAAAGGTCGATGGGTTTAAATTGTGGGGCATTTTGCGGTGAGAGATAAAATGCCCCACTGAACTTTTTATTATTATATAACTTTATTCAAAATATGCATATATAAAGTCTACATCCGAACCCACAAAATACCTGGATATACCTTTAAGGTTTTCTTTTTCAAGATATGCCACCTGTCTGCACTGCAGCGGAACAAAGGGGCATTCCTCTATAAGCAACTTTTCAGCATCCCAGAAATACTGCTGTCTTTTTACAGGATCGGTTTCCACCCTTGCAGCCTCAATCAACCTGTCATATTCAGGATTTTTCCATCCCGTGGAGTTTTGGGTATTGTTGCTTTCAAAAAGCTCGAGATATGTCATCGGGTCATCATAGTCAGGCATCCAGCCGTTGTAAACTGCCTCATATTGACCTGCCACATCGTCTGCAAGCTTTTGTTTGTATGTTACAGGGTTTACTGTTACTGTAATTCCCAGATTCCTTGTCAGCTGATCTTGCAGCACCTCAGCAAGGGGTTTGTCTCCTGCTGCATCGGAAAACTTAAGTTCAAGAGATATATCTTTCGGGTCCATTATGTTAAGTGCAGCCATTGCTTTATCAAGATGCTCTTTTGCCTTTTCCATGTCTCCGGACAGCGGATAACCATCAATCGGACACTCCTCGGTATACTTGCCTCCTTTTGCTCCTGCTACAAGGGGCAGTACAAGGCGGGAATAGGGCAGATAAAGTCCTTTTGTAGCGGCATTTACATATTCTTCTCTATTCAGTGCATAATTCAATGCTTTTCTAAAGTCCAAATTCGCAAGCCAAGGCCTGTCTTCGGCATTGAGATTAAGTCTTAGCCAATCTACAGCGCCGTTCATCATAAGTTTTACGCTGGGATTATCCTTGTATTTGTCCCAAAGAGTATTTGGCACATACACCCAATCCAGTTCTCCGTTTTCATACATGCTTAAGGCAGTATTAGGATCGGTAATCTGAAGTATGGTCACTTTTTCCAATTTTACAGCATCTTTATTCCAGTAGTCCGGGTTCTTTTTCAGTGTTACATTAGACTCATGCTTCCATTCTTCCAAAATAAATGGACCGTTGTAGACATTGTTAGCAGCTTCAAGAGCAAAATCTTTTCCGTATTTTTCAACTATGTCTTGGCGGGTAGGCATAAAGCACGCAAGACTTAAATAGCCTAAGAAATATGGTGCAGGGTTTGCTATCTTTATTTCCAGTGTTTTTTCATCTATGGCTTTGACTCCTACTTGGCTTGCATCTGTGATTTTTCCCGTATTGTAGGCTTCGCCGTTTACTATCATATATCCGGCAAAAGCATAGGCTGCTCCTGTCTTAGGATCAAGAAGTCTTTTTATTCCGTACTCAAAATCATTTGCTGTAACCGGCTTTCCGTCGCTCCATTTTGCATCCCTTAAATGAAACGTATAGGTCTTTCCATCTTCGGAAATATCCCATGTCTCTGCCATGCCAGGCTGGACTTTACCGTCATGGAGCCTTACTAGGCCTTCAAAAATTGCGTTGGAAACCTCAGTTGACGGCATTGAATTGATAAGTTGCTGGTCAAGGCTGGGTATCTCTGATGACTGAGAAAAGGTTAGTTCTTGCTTTACAGTAGTTGCGTCTCCTGCATTTTCAGTTTTTTCGGTGGTACCGGAGCCACCGCAGCCGGCAAGCACTGTGCATGCTAAAATGCATGCCGTCAGCAGGGCAAGGATTGATTTAAATTTTTTGCTCATTTTCATACCCCCAATTTAATTTTGTCAGCAAAACCATATTTATACGATAATAAGCTCTTTTGGTGATCGTGTCAAAATTTCACAACCGTCTTTAGTTACTGCTACCATATCTTCAATCCTAACACCTCCCCATCCAGGTATATATATACCAGGCTCCACGGTAATCACATTCCCGGCCTCTAAGATATGGGTGCTGTTAGGCGACATGGCTGGGGCTTCATGGATTTCAAGGCCCACGCCGTGACCTATGCCGTACTCGAACATTCCTTCTACGCCTTCAGATATTATCACATCACGAGCAGCTTTATCAATCAGCCTGCATTCTACTCCGGCTCTTACAGCTTTTACTCCTTCTTCCTGAGATCTTTTAACAACATTGTAAATATATCTTTGCCTTTCATCTGCCATTTTCACCGCAACGGTCCTTGTCATATCAGATCTGTAGCCATTGTAGAGAGAACCAATATCCATTGTCACAAAATCCCCTGCCTCAATGGGCTTGTCAGAAGGGATTGCATGGGGTTTTGAGCCATTTTCCCCTGATGCTACTATAAATGAAAAGCCTACGTCGTCAGCTCCTTTTTTCTGCACCAGATATATAAGCTCTCTTTTTACGTCCTTTTCGGTAACTCCCGGCTTTATGTAATTTAGCACTTCATTGAAAGCCTCATCCGTAATCCTTGAGGCTTCTCTCATATAAGAAATTTCGTTTTCATCTTTTACCTGTCGGATTTTCTCCACAAGGCCTACTGTTCCTATTAGCTCTATGCCTTTTAAATTTTCTTTTAACTTATCGTAAAAATCCACTGTGAGTACGTCTTTTTCAAAACCCAGCTTTTTTATTCCGTATTTTTCACATACCCCGCATGCCGCCTCCGGCAAAGTAGGATGAGGAGCCTTCCACTTTATTACATCAAAACCCTCGCATTCCTGTTCAGCTTGTTCTGTGTATCTTGAATCGGTTATAAGCGCCCGGGCATCCTTTGATACCAAAGCATAAGATTCTGAACCTGTAAATCCGCTGACATAACGGACATTAGCATCCTTTGCCAAAAATATCCCGTCTATATTTTCTTTTTTCATAAGATCAAACAGCTTTTCAAGTCTTTCCTTCATAAAACATTTCTCCCTTCTTGATTTTGATACTTATTATAATTATATTCTTCTCGCTTCTATTTTCAAAAGATCCTATTGCTCCCGTCGCACAAAACAGGATATTTTTATGATACAATAGACTTTAAGTATTCAATAAGAGTAAATCTTTATTTTTGTTGAAAAATCCGCGGTATGCTTACACACAGGACTTTTACCAATTTATTTGTATAGTTTACCCATTCGTGAGGGATAGTAGATGCCATATGAACACAATCTCCCGGATTTAATTGATACTCTTCATCATCAATTAAAATTGTCAGGATTCCCTCTAAAACATATGCAAATTCTTCTCCTTCATGAGTATATGTTGCCACCTTATTTTCCTTTTGATTGGGGAAAAGGGTTATTAACATAGATTCTAAGACTTTTCCGTTGACATCATTTGCAAGCCTGTTATACACCCTGGATTCCTCAACTGAAAAAATCTCTTGCTCATAACTTCGCATTATTAAGTTTTCATGTTTCTGTGGAAGAGTAAAAAAATAGGCAAGATCAGTTTCAAGGGCGCCTGCAATCTTTTCAAGAGCAGTTATAGACACCGCACTTGTTCCTCTTTCAACTTGAGACAAGAAGCTGATTGAAAGGTCTGTCTTCTCACCCAGTTCTTTTAAAGTCAACCCTTTGTTGTTGCGCAGTTCTCTTATCTTATTGCCAATATCCTTTCTTTTAATTTTATTCACTCCTTACTTGGAAAATATATCTTAAAATTTTATCGTTTAATTAAAATTCGACATGAATGTAAAAATTCCTCTATTTTTACTATAATTTATTAATATATTTTGTTTTTCAGCTAAAATCATCATAGACTCTCAAATCGTTTCAGTTCAAGCCCTTTGGCAAGAACAGCCTTGACATTGTTTAATCAATTGTTAATTCATTTGCCTTTTGATATAATGAAATAAGACATTTTAGCGTAAGGTGAAGTTAATGAAAGAATACTTAAAATATCCCGGCGAGCACATTGATGACTTATTGTGCGATAACCTAAAAATCATCCAGCAGGACGGGGCATATAAGTTTGCCATCGATTCAGTACTGCTTGCAAATTTTATAAAGGCCGGTAAAAACGACAGGATAATAGATTTGGGAACAGGAAGCGGAGTCATTCCCATACTGCTTTGCGCTAAAACTTGTGCAAAAGAGATAATCGGCATAGAAATAGATGAAGCAGCCTGCAGCAGAGCAAAGAGAAGCATAAAAATGAATGGTCTTGAAGACAGAGCAAAAATCATTTGCGCAGACCTTAAAAAAGCCCCTAAGATATTTGGCAGTGAAAGCTTTACTGTGGTTTCGGCAAACCCTCCGTATATGACCGTAGATGAAGGGAAAATTAGTCCCAACCAAAGTATCGCCATTGCAAGACATGAAATCGCCGCATCGCTGAGAGATGTTGTAAGCACCGCTTCTAACCTTTTAACTTTCGGCGGAAAGTTTTATATGGTTTATAGGACTGTAAGACTTGTTGATGCGATTTGCTTAATGAGAAGCTTTCGGCTTGAACCCAAACTTATGCGCTTTGTGCATCCAAAATTCAGCGAAGGCCCAAATTTATTTCTTGTCATGGCAAAAAAAGGTGCATCTTCAGGATTAAAGATGCTTCCGCCGCTAGTAGTTTATAATGCCGACGGCAGTTATACCGATGAGATAATAAAAATATATTTCGGAAGTCAGTAGGAGAGCAAAATGTCAGATTCAGATAAAGGTGTACTATATCTATGTCCCACTCCAATTGGAAATCTTGATGATATAACGTTTAGAGCCTTAAATGTTCTAAAGGAAGTAGACCTTATAGCCGCCGAAGATACCCGGGTTACAATAAAATTATTAAACCACTTTGAAATTAAAACACCGCTTACAAGTTATCATGAACACAATAAAATTTCAAAGGGTCCAAAACTCATTAATATGTTAAATGAAGGCAAAAGCATTGCCCTTGTGACAGATGCCGGCACCCCGGCTCTTTCAGACCCCGGAGAAGATTTGGTTCAAGATGCCATAAAAGAAAAAATTAAAGTTGTTCCTCTTCCCGGAGCAGCAGCGGCTGTATGCGCTTTAGTCGCATCAGGTCTTTCCACAAGGCGCTTTGCTTTTGAAGGCTTTTTGCCTTTAAAACAAAAAGAAAAAAGGGAGTTCCTTACGAAAATCGTGGAAGATGAAAGAACATTGATATTCTACGAAGCACCCCATCGTATAGTAAAAACCCTTAAAACTTTATTTGACATCTTTGGAAACAGAAAAATTGTTATCGCTCGAGAGATGACTAAAATCCATGAAGAATTTATACGAGGCACCATAGGAGAGATTATAGAAAGATTTGAGGCATCTACTCCTAAAGGCGAAATGGTCTTAGTGGTTGAGGGTTTTACACCTTGCAAAAGCCCATCTGAGAGCGCAAAAGCAGACGAAGATGAGCTAAAAGCTTCCCTTCAATCGATTATTAAAGAAGAAATGTCTAAAGGCTTTACAAAAAACCAAGCCTTAAAAAGAGCGGCAAAACAAGTCGGTGTTTCAAGAAATGAGGCATATGAAATTTTAATAGAAAAATGACAGGCCTTCCATCTTTTATCGATATAAGATAAGCTGCTAAATATTCTAGGATATGATGTAAATCAAAAACCAACACATCAGTATTTATGAAGGAAATACCTGTTTGAACAGCTGGCTTTGCCATGTGATACCTGACAAAGTAGAAAGTCTTTCAAGGTGAATGATCTTTCTTTGAACAGCTTAATATTCTTCATTATTAAGATCTATAGAAAACGTATAATACCGAGTTCGGCAGGTAAATTCACCGAAGTTGGAATTCGCCTGTTTTATAAGTAGCAAGCTCACTTGACACTTTACTAGATAGTATTATAAAATATTATTTAATCACAAAAGTCCTTAAAGCACCTAACGGCGCAGAGGAAAGGTGCGGTACCAAAATTCAAGCATTTGACCAAGAAATCAAGACGGCAAGCAACGACCTTTCGTCCTCTCACGGCGGAAGGTTTTTTATACTTGATAATGTTCTATGTCAAGATATTTTTATAGAAAATCAAAAATCAGCGCAAGCGATGGGAGGAAAGTAAGTGCAAAACCATAGAACCATAGGAATATTCGGAGCAGGATCTATAGCAGTTGCGATGCTAGATGGTATTTTAAGCCAGAATATAATAAATCCTGAAGATATATATGTAACAAACAAGCAAAATGATGAAAAACTTCAGGTCCTTAGGGAGAAATATAATGTTCATACAACAAGGGACTATAAGGAAATATTGTCAAATTGCAGATATCTTATAATTGCCGTAAAACCAATAGATATTGATAATCTGCTAAAACAGCTCAAAAATGATATAACTGATAATCACATTATAATTACCCTTGCAGCAGGAGTTGCAACAAGCTATGTAGAAGATGCATTAGGCAAAAAAATACAGGTTATTAGGGCAATGCCCAATACAGCATGCAAAGTAAGAGAATCAGCTACGGCAATAGCTTTAGGGCGATATGCCAAAGAAGAGGCTAGAAATTTTGCAGAGGAAATATTTTCTTCGGTAGGTAAAGTATCTATAGTAGAGGAAGACATGATGGATGCAGTGACAGGGCTTTCAGGAAGCGGTCCTGCCTATGTCTATTTGCTGATGGACGCTTTAATAGAGGCAGGGGTTAAGGCAGGTATCCCTCGTCCGCTTTCTGAAGAGCTTACAGTGCAGACAGTGTATGGAGCGGCAAAAATGGTAGTCGAAACCGGACAGTCCCCTTCTAAACTGCGCAGCGAGGTCACAACGCCTGGTGGCACAACTATGGCAGGGATGAAAGTCTTGGAAAATGCAGACTTTATCGGCCTAATAGTCAAAACAGTTGAAAGCGCTGCCAAAAGATCCGCTGAGATGATGCAAGAACGCAATTCCAAGTGTATAGTCGAGTAAAATTTTAGATACGAAAAAAGAAGAGAACTTTTTTAGGGATCTCTTCTTTTTAGTATTTAACTGGCTCGCTTAGCTTGACTTATTTTTACTTCGCCTCGGCAGATGCTTCGCTGTCGTCATCTGTAAGGCGAGCGCTCCGCTTTGAAGGATTACCTTCTACAGTGCGTTTCACCAAGGCCTTTTCAATCTTTTTTGCGCAATCTTTACAGATGTTTTTTCCGTCAAAAACAATTAAATCCTCGGCATTGCCGCAGAAAATGCAGGCAGGCAGGTATTTTTTGAGGATTATTTTGTCGGTATCCACATAAATTTCCAGCGGATCCTTGACGGATATTCCCAGAGTCTTTCTCAGCTCTATAGGAATAACAATACGCCCCAGATTGTCGACCTTTCTTACAATTCCTGTAGATTTCATTTACATACGCCCCCTAATTTTATATATAATGATTTACCCTGGACAAAATCATACCAGAAATGACAAAAAAAGTCAATACAGAATTGTAAAATTTTTAAAAACTTAGGCAGGTGTAAAAATGCTTGAGGTAAATGCCGATTTGAAGAAAAAATTCGAAGAGACAGCTAGCGCCATGCGATTGCGCTTGGAAAAAAGGCCTTCTCCTTCTTCGCTGCGCTCTATTATAGCAGAAAAGGGCCTGGGAAATTTTGTTATGTGCGAAAGACTTGGGCAAAAAGAGCTTTCGGGCATTACTCAAAAAGGCGGAATTGTAGGGGTGGACGGGTCAACAAACAGTGCGGGAGGACCTTTTCCTTATCTGTTTACCCTCCAACAAGCTCTTGCAAAACTTTGCATCTCCGGAGAAAACGATCTTCTCGTAACCGATGCATTTTCTCCCCTTATAACAGAAGATGTAGCGAACGAAGAAGAATATCAGGAATTTGTAAAGCACAACCTTGCCCAGTTAGAGGCAAAAGCGGCGCTTCTGGCATTAGAAAAATTCAAGCCCGCAGTAATTTTGCTGGACGGCTCTCTAGTCCGTTATAAAATTGAGGCCGGAGCTTTGTGGAATAAATTAAAAGAAGAGGCAATAAGTCAAAAAGTCCTGCTGGCAGGTGTTGTAGAAGGTATATCCACCGGTATAATTAGCCAGTGCTTGAAGGATGCCCTGGACATGGACGGATTTCCCGCATCAGATTGGGAAATTTTATTCGGACTTTTGCAGGTTGGAGAAGCATTGGAAATTATGCCAGGCTTATTTAAAGAAGGGTTTCGGACGCTTTTTATGAGGTCATCTCTTGATCCAAAACCTATAGGAATTGACCTTTTAGAAGAACAGCAGGAAGCAATAGGGCTTGTACCGAATCTTGTATTTACGCTAACCCCGAAAGAAAGCAGGGGGATACCTCTTTGGCTTGATATAATTGATAAAAGCGTAAGAATAAGTGATGCAGTAATGGAAGGGTTGCTGCACACTTACCTCGGAGAAGATTATGTAGAATTTATAAAGCCTAAGCGAGAAAAACGGGAGATGTAGGAGGAATATTATGGCAAATATGCAGGTAGTTGGGCTTACAACACCGCAAGAGGTGTATGTAGCATCAAGAGACAGAAAGTTTCGGATAAATGAGCTGCTGGTTATAGAGGATCCTTATCAAGGAAACCTTATAGGCGAAGTGGTTGAAAGCAATTCTTACAACAGATTTATTCCCCTTTCCATAGGCAATGGCATTCACGACGCCGATGTTATAGAATCCTTAAAGCATCTAGGGTATTCAATAAACGAAGATGAAATAAATATTGCAAAAGTCAAGCTTATTTCAGAAGCTAATTTTCCGGTAGTAACAGGATGTAAAGCTCGCCTTCCTATATTCGACGAGGTCAGGAGTCATCTTTTAAAAGGCGCGCGAGAAGACGGACTTTTGATAGGTGAAATCAAAAATACCGAAGAAACTGCCGAGACCATGGAGGAAGACCTTCGCGGCCTTTGCGAAATGTTTTCTAATGGCAAGGTTTACAAGACGCGAAACGTGCCGTTTTTCTTGGATCTCAGGTCATTTCAACAGTATCCCCATATCGGAGTTTTCGGCGGGTCGGGTTCCGGCAAATCTTTCGGTCTTAGAGTTATTATGGAAGAAGTAATGAAGCATCGATTTCCGGCCTTAATCTTGGATCCGCATTATGAAATGGAATTTTCGGAAAGCCAAGAAAACGGCTTAGAAAAACGGGATTTTAAAGATGTATTTAAAAAATTTCAGATAGGCGAAGATATCGGCGTAGAATTTTTAAATTTATCAAGAGGAGATTTGATGGCATTGCTTTCAGCCGTATCTCCTTTAACAGAAGCCATGTCAAGCGCTGTGCAAGAGCTTCATTTAAGAGGCGATACATATTTAAGCTTTTCAAATCGCCTTGAGCTTTTGGGCGAAGCGTTAGAGATGGGGCGATCCCGCATTGAGCAGGCACTAAAACAGGATATGGAACCTATGGAGCAAGAAAAATATATTAAAATGCGCCAGCTCTTTGAAAAGTACCAAAATACCCCTCTGCCTTCTGTGCAGGGTATCATATGGCGGCTGAGACGATTATATAGTTCCGGTCTTTTCAGCCATGATATAAAGCCGGTAAAAGAGACAATGATGCAGGGGAAACTTGCAGTAATTCAGGGACCTATATGGCTTCTGCAGGTATTTTCCACTTACCTGCTTTCTAACATTTACCACCAGCGCAGAGATTATAAGGATGGCGAGCTAAAAGGCCAGCCATCAGGGGAATATTTCCCGCCCTTCATAATCGCAACCGATGAGGCTCATAATTTTGCGCCAAAAGGAAAAGATACTGCCACAAAAGGAATAATTACAGAAATTGCCCAGGAAGGAAGAAAATACGGCGTATTTTTAATACTCGCCACGCAGCGGCCTACGCTTCTTGATGAAACCGTCACAGCGCAGCTTAATACAAAAATCATATTTCGCACTGTGCGTGCCTCTGATATCGGCACTATTTCCGAAGAAACCGATATAAAGGTTGAGGAAGCTAGAAGGCTGCCTTACCTGCCTTCAGGAGATGCTTTTGTTTCATCGCCGCTTTTTGGAAGAACCGTTGCGATACGCGTTCGTTTTCCTCATACTCGAAGCCCCCATACTCAAAATCCACTAGATGAAATAAAGTTTTATCGCGAAACTTCCGAAGATAATCTGTTCGATGCCATAAAACCGCATCTTCCCATATATGCTGCAAATTTTGCCAAAGCTGTAGAAGAAATCAATGCAGCTGCCGGTGCAAACTACGAAGTAAGGACACTAAAAGCAGCGCTGGATGAACTTGTAGCAAAGGGAAAGCTCAAAAAACAAGCAAGCCCTCTGGGAGATATTTTTATCGAGCCCTGAATAAAAAATGCCAGAACCCAACGGCAGAGCACTCTCTTAGAGATATTATCGAGCCTTGAAGCATTGAGCATAAATTGTTGCCCTAAGCGATAACGTAATTAGAATATCATCATTAAAACGTTAATACTGCCAGAAAAAACCTTATTTTAAGTAAGAATATCACCGAAAAATGTCATCATGAGCGCAAGCGAAGAATCTTCGATGATAAGTCTTAAGATTCTTCATTTCCCTTCACTCCGAATTGCAAAGTATCTGAAGGCTTTTCTAAAGTAAAATTAAGGACCTTCCGGAAGATAACTTATAATCTTCAGGAAGGTCCTTTAGATTTTAAAAATGACCCTTGCTCGCAATTTCCATAGCCTATATATAATCTTATTACCTGTTAAGTAAACGGCTCAGCATTGAAATACCCGGTCTCATAATTATAGGCCGCAAGCTTTAGTCCGCCTGACAGGCTCTATTCCAAAATATAAAGGCGTTTCAAATACCGGATTTAGGCTGCTGTAGATGCAATGCAGAATCACTGTTTCTTGTCATCATAGAAACAACTATAATAAGAATGGCTGAAACAGCAAGAGCAATAAGTATCTTATATGTGCCAAGAGAGTTGATTTGTGACAAAACAGCGCCTGTAATCATGCCTACTCTTGCTCCCCAGGGAGTCACTTTGCTGTTTCGCTTTCCGGGCTGGAATGGATCTTCCGGCCGCTCTTTCCACAGCAGGCCTACAACAAGCAGCGGCACTAAACCGCCTCCAGCCATGGAATAAGCCCTTGAAAACAGATCCAAAATTGAGGGGGAATAAATAGATACAACAGCTGCTATTATACCTACTATAACCGTCAAGACTCTGACAATAAAAATCATTTCCTTATCTGTAAGATCAGGTTTAAATACTGCTATAATATCATTAGTCATTAAAACCGTAGCAGAGTTCAGGTTGGAGTCTGCCGAGGACATGCCTGCCGCCATTATGCACAAGAATATGCCCACAGCCACAATAGTAGGCACCATGTTCATCATAAACCAGGGCATTGGCTGTTCTCCGGTAAGATTAGGATTTACGGTATAGATTATCATACCGACTATAGCAGTAAGCATAACGAATATAATTGCAATTGTTCCGCTGGCAAGCAGGCCATTGCGGGCAGTCTTTGAATCCTTTGCAGCAAAGCAGCTTTGCCAATACATCTGAGCTGCTAAGATGCCGACACAGCCTGTTACGAAATTAGTCAAGGCCACACCATAATTTGCACCGCTTAGGCTCCACATCTCAGGTCTTCCCATTGCAGTAAGACGCGCCCCAATTTCAGCAAAACTGAAATTTACAATCTTGAATGCCTCAAAATAGAACATTCCGCCAAATACGATAACCATCAGTCCAAGCACAAAATCCATCCAAACAAGGGAATAGTAGCCGCCTAGCGTTGTGTATACGATATAGATGGCAGTAAATAAGAATACTATTGGTACGGGATTGGCTCCTGTTATAACTTGGAATATCGTTCCAAATCCCTTAGCTTGCCCACCTGTCCAAGCTATCATTATACTGCAGGCAAGTATTGCACCAATAACACGCGTTACCTTATCTTTTACGATTAGATCATCAATCATTTCAATAAATGTACTGTAAGTGTATCTTCCAGCAAAACCTGCAAACACCAGAGCAAAGATTATCTTGGAACCCTGCTCGCCAAGTATGAAAAACAACCATGGCAAGCCGTTTGCGTAACCTTTTGCTGCATGACCCACAAAGTTGCCTACACCCATAATATTTGCAAATTCAGTAAAGAATATGAGGAATAGGGGCAAACTGCCGCCTGCAATCGAATAGTCGGCAAAACTGGCGCTGGCTTTATGTCTGACTTTAAATCCGATCCACAGGAAAAAGGCTCCCAGGACTACTGTTGCAATCCAGAGTATTGTGCCAAGATTCATTACAATTCCTCCCGTTTTTTAATTTTTAACCCCAGTAAATAGAAATAAGATCCTATTAATGATAGTTTGCTTTTTTACAGCTTAGTGAAGCTGTAACTGCTTATTGGCTGCTATTGCTGTGTAATTTGCTCTTGCTTGGATGTAATAGAATGAATAAAGACGGTCCGTGATTTCAATTTTGCACTAAATTAAAACCTTGAAACTAGCAGCTCTTATCAAAATTTTTTTGAATTTCTACCTCCTTTTTTCACTAAATTCCATGCTTTAAAGAACCTCGTAAAAGTCTAAAAGCCTTTTTTCATATTGCCACTACTGCAATTACCGATTTATAAAATTATTATGTATAAAAAATAATAGATTAAGCTGACACCGCTTATAAAATCAGGCAGCTTCAGCTCAACTGCCGCATCTTTCGCCAATCAATTTTAATAAATAGTCAATACGTCTGATTATCGAAGAACTTTCATATTATATAGATGCGGCTTCTTTTTGGAATATTTGCAAATTCATCTTCCTTTGTAAAAGTATTAAAACTTACCGCTTTTGCGTAAAAGCAGGCAGCAATACACGTATTGCTTTATGCCCGAAACAAGTACTGCCACCTGCTAAAATTATGTGCTGTTTATTCAATTTTACCCAGCTTTTTCAGCTCACTTTTCAAAAGAGCAACCGTCTTTTCGTCAGCTTCGCACAAAGGAAGGCGCAGGCCTCCTACAGGTATGCCGATTAGGTTTAGTGCAGCTTTTACCGGTATAGGATTTGTAATGACAAAAAGAGCCTTAAACAAATCAAACAGCTTTAGATGAATTTCCTCTGCTTCTTTTGTCTTTCCTTCCTTAAAGCTTGTTATCATCTGCTTTATCTCACTACCTACCACATGGGATGCTACGCTTATAACGCCTTGGCCGCCCAGTGCCAGCATAGGCAGTGTCATGCTGTCATCTCCGCTGTAAATTTCAAGATTAGGTGCGAGCAGCCTGGTTTTGCTGGTCTTTTCCAGATTACCTACTGCATCTTTTACTGCAACTATATTTTTAATCTCTGCAAGACGCGCCAATGTTTCAGGCTCTATTGTGACTGCCGTTCGGCCCGGTATGTTGTAAGGCACAACAGGAATATCCACTGCATCGGCAATAGCTTTAAAATGTCTGTAAAGGCCTTCTTGTGTCGGCTTATTGTAATAAGGGGATACTACTAAAAGGCAATCTACTCCCACCTTCTCGGCTTCTTGCGAAAACTCCACGCTATGAATCGTAGAATTGCTGCCTGTGCCTGCCATAATCTTTGCTCTTTTACCGGCAATTTCTTTGCATGCTCTAAAAAGATCTAGTTTTTCTGCATCCGAAAGTGTAGGTGATTCCCCTGTAGTTCCTGCCACCAAAAGGGTGTCGCTTCCTGTTGCAATAAGATGCTCAATTAATTTTTCCAAAGCATTATAATCTATACTCAAATCCTTATCAAAAGGTGTGACCATTGCAGTTATGACTTGTCCAAAAATCATTTACATCGTCCTCCTTAAATCTTTCTATTGAAAGCTGCTTCATATCTATATCCATAGATGTCTTGCCCTCAGTGATAACATCACACATCAACCTTCCGGTAATTGCCGAAAGTGCTATCCCGTCTCCTTCATGTCCTGCCGCCATATAAAACCCTTTCAAATTCGGAACTGGTCCAAGGATAGGAAGGCCGTCAGGTGTATAAGGTCTAAGACCGGAAAAACTATGTATAATGCTGACGTCTTTTAAAGCAGGAACTAGATTTGACGCATGTTTTAATATCTCCCTGAGAGCAGCATGGGTGGTTCTTCTATCATAGCCCACAAATTCTCTTGTTCCGCCTATCAGCAGATTGCCATTTTCAGTTTGACCCAAGGAAAGCCCTATACCAAGTCGGGCGCTTTCGCCTTGACCCAGAAGCTCCGGATTAAACTTTGCCGTAATATATCTTGCACAGTTTATATCACCGTGAACTAATGGTGCTACAGCCTCACTTACTATTATTTGACCTCGTCTGGGCACTATCGGAACTTTTATTCCTACCATGTTTCCGATAAAGGGAGCATACACTCCGCAAGCATTGACTACCGTATGCGTTGCAATATCGCCTTTATCAGTTACAACGCCTTCTACTCTGCCGTCTTTAACCTTTATGTCTTTTACCTCGGTTGCAAGCATTGCTTTTGCGCCGTATCTTTTTGCGCTGCGGAAAAATCCAAGTGAAAGGTATATAGGGTTTACTTCACAATCCATCGCGCTGTAAGTTGAGCCTATTATATCTTTTGAAAAGGCCGGTTGTCTCTGCCTTGCTTCGTCTTTCCCGATTAAACTTACTGAAAGGCCATAGCTGTTTTGCCTTTCTACAAATTCTTTCATTATCTCCCATTGCTCTTCGGTATAAATTACAATCATGCCACCGGCATTTTTAAACTCTATATCTATATCCATATCTTTTTGCAAATCAGGAAAAAGTTTTACACTTTCAAGGGCCATCTTAAGATGAAGCCCCGGGTTTTTTGACTGTAAAAGCACTGCCTTGTCACATGCTCCTGATGTACCCGATGCCACATCATTTTTTTCTAGCAGTATGACAGATACACCTTTTTTTGCAAGATGATATGCTATAGAGCATCCAATAACACCGCCGCCAATCACTACTACATCTGCCTCGTGCATAAGCTTCCCCTTTCCAAATGTATCTTAAGCATATAAGATACCCTTGCCGTTATTTATATTCCATAAAATAATATATATGCAAATAATATGCCAACAAAACCCTTTGATATTTCAGGCTTTTTCAATTTATTTTTATAATTATTATAAGTTTTAATGAAGTCTCCTGCTAAAATCTTCGAAAAGTATCAACAAAATTGCGCCATTCTAAAATATAGAATATATATTCTAATTCTTAGAGATAATATCTTATTTTTAGAACCTACCTTTTATTTTCCTATCATTTTTTAAATCTTAGCTTGGAATTTGTTTTATTTACCTTCGTAAAGTGCAGCGGTTACAGCAATGTAAGATTAGGAAAATTTTCAAGTCTAGGTTAAAATTTAAGCCTCAATATTATATTTTTTTATTTTGTTATAAAGTGTGGCAAGGGAAATCTTTAAGGCTTTGGCGGCCTTTTGTTTGCCTTTTACGCTTGAGCCGTATTCTTCAAGAGCCTTTTTTATCATCCTGCACTCCATTTCTTCTATAGGCATTAGGCCATTTTTTTCGGGGTCCTTTCTCTTGATTTGATTAAAATACGGAAATAGTAAATCTTCAGTTATCCACTCTCCTTCCACCATTAAAATTGTCCTTTCAAAAATATTTCTAAGCTCTCTTACATTACCGGGCCACTGGTATGAAAGCAGTAGATCCTGGGCTTTATTTGTCAAGCCTTTGACATTTTTATAAAACTTGCGGTTAAATTCCTTTATATATGTTTCCGCAAGGGCTATAATATCTTCTTTTCTCTCCCGCAGAGGCGGTATATTTATGTTGATTACATTCAATCTAAAATAAAGGTCCTCTCGGAATCTTCCAACACGGATAAGTTCTAATAGATTCTGATTGGTGGCAGCTATAATGCGCACATCAATTTTTATGGGTTTTGTGCCGCCGACCCTCTCTATTTCCTGTTCTTGAATCACGCGTAAAAGTTTTGCCTGAAGCAGTGGGCTCATATCTCCTATCTCGTCGAGGAAAATGGTGCCACCGTTTGCAAGTTCAAATTTTCCAAGCTTAAGCTTGGCCGCACCGGTAAAGGCTCCGGCTTCGTGTCCGAAAAGTTCGCTCTCCAAAAGTTCTGCCGGAATTGCAGCACAGTTTATCTTTATCATCGGCTTTAGGCTCCGGGTACTTCCGCTGTGAAGGGCATTTGCAAAAAGTTCTTTTCCTGTGCCGCTTTCCCCTGTTATCAATACTGTAGAATCCTCTTTTGCAGCTTTTTTTGCCATGTTTATCACATCCTGCATCACGGAGCTTCTTGCGACAATATCATCAAAGGTGCCTTTCACTTCATTCATTTTCTTTATTTCGTCTTTAAGACCATCAATCATGCTAGAGGACTTTTTAAGTTCTTTTGTAAGCCGAATAACTTCACTTATATCTTGAAACACAACTACTGCCCCGGTCATCTCACCGTTTACTATCACAGGAGCCGCATTTGAGATTACCTGAGCATTAGATCCTACTGCCCTATTAGGCTTACCCATACAAGGCTTTCCCGTCCTGAGCACTTCTACCAGTGCCCCGTCCTGGGAAACATCAAATACATTGCAGCCTATACGCTCATTTGCCGGAATTCCGGTTATGCGGGTGTAACCCTCATTTACATATTGAATTATGCCGTTTTTGTCTACAAGTTGAATACCCTCTTGAGCTGAGTTTAGTATTATGGCAAGCTGTTCCTTTGTCTCCTTTATTTTTAAAAGTTCTTCCCTATCTTTTATTAATGTAAGCATAATATTGGCAGTCCTGCCATCTACTAAAGCGGTAGAATCAGGAATAAGCCGGCGGATATTAATAGCTGCATCCTTGTCTCCGGTTACTTCAAATATCACATCAAAGGTTTTGCTTCTCAGCATGCTCTCAGCACTTTCAAAACATTCGATGCCCTTTTTTATTGCAAGCTTCAAGCCAGGGGCCTCATGGTTTATATCAGCAATCCCCTCGATTTTTATGTTGTCAAAATCTGATAGTGTCTCTATAAGGGCAGAACCCCCTTTTCCTGCCCCCACTATTCCCACTGACAATTCCAGCATGTTTTTCACCTTATTCAAAAAAATTTTACAAATTAACTTCCATCTCTAAAATAAACAAAAACCCACTGTATTAAACAGTAGGGTTTGGTGAAATCATCTTCTGTCCCTGTTTCCACCGGCCAGAATTATAAGCCGTAAAAGCTGCATTATGGCTGTAAGCGTAGCCGCAACATAAGTTAGTGCCGCTGCACCGAGCACCGCTTTTACAGGACCTACTTCACTTCTGTCGATAAATCCTTCTCTTTCCAAAACTGCTACTGCTCTATTGCTAGCATTGTATTCTACCGGCAGTGTTACAAGTTGAAAAAGCACTGCTAGAGAAAATAGCAATATTCCCAGTGTAAGCAAGAAATCAGCTTGAAACAAGAGGCCTATGAAAAATAGCGGAATTGCCAGCTGTGAGCCAATGCCTGCTGCAGGAACAATGGCATTTCGAATCGCAAGAGGCGCATACCCCACATCATGCTGAATCGCATGTCCACATTCGTGTGCGGCAACTCCAATGGCTGCCAGAGAATGGCCATTATAGACATCTGTTGAAAGTTTTAACACCTTTTGTCGCGGATCATAATAGTCGGTAAGCCTGCCGCCCTGCACCTGAACACTTACATCATAAATTCCACTTCTTCTGAGTATCTCAGTGGCAACTTCAGCTCCTGTCATCCCGCATCTTGCCGGAACCCTCAAATACTTTTCAAAAGTAGTTGAAACCTTTGTCTGTGCATATATGGCAAGAAGCATGGCAGGTATAAGCAAAACCATCGTGTAATCCCAATAAAAAAACATAATATCCCTCCTTTGCAGGGAAACATCTTGTAAAAATTATTTAAAAACTTTATTAATACTATATATGCAGCGGCCTTCTTTGTCAAGAAATCACTTCTACTGCGTCCACTTCTTCCACAGGAAATTCCATGGCTTCTTTAGCATCATCCAGTTGCACTTTCACAGAGCCTTTTGTTTTATAGACACCTATTACCTTGCCTTCGCCGGCAGGTGTTATTACTTTGTCTCCCACATTAGGATACTTTATCAGGGTGTTTTCATAAGTCTCACTTTCAAATTTCAAGCAGCACATAAGCCTGCCGCACAGTCCTGAAATCTTAACCGGATTTAAAGAAAGATTCTGCTGTTTTGCCATCTTAATAGATACCGGGTCGAACTCGCCTAAAAACGTCGAACAGCAAATGCATCTGCCGCAAGGGCCAATACCACCCAGCATTTTAGCCTCATCTCTGACACCAATTTGTCTAAGTTCTATTCTCGTATGAAATACAGATGCAAGATCTTTTACCAACTCGCGAAAGTCTATGCGCCCGTCTGCCGTAAAATAGAAAATAAGTTTGCTTCTGTCAAAAGTATACTCCACATCTACAAGTTTCATATCAAGCCCATGCTTTTCTATCTTTTCAACAGCAATACGGCCAGCCTCCTGGGCTTTTTCTATATTTTCGCAAATTACAGCTATATCTTCATCAGTAGCCTTTCTCATTACATCCTTAAGAGGTGCTACTATGTTTTCTTCATCCACATCTTTAGGCCCTGAAACTACTTCTCCGTCTTCAACGCCTCGGCTTGTCTCTACTATAACCTTATCGCCTACAGTAAGATCGAGAGCCCCGGGATTGAAGTAGTATACTTTTCCGGCCTTCTTAAATCTAACACCTACTACTGTTACCAAATCAAAATCCCTCCTCAAGGCTCATCAATAAATTATAACAGATTAGATTTTTGTTGCCTTTGTATTTTGCGGCCTTCAATTGTTTTAGCACAGTCTCAATACCCATAATTATTGATTTTTCATAAGACATCAAGGCATATTTTTCAATCATTTGTCTTAAATCGTCATTTATAAGCACCGCATCAGCATCTGCCTTTATAATTAGCATATCTCTTAAAAACGAAATTATAAGTTCTAATATCTCGTCGATTTTTTCATCTATATCGGCAAGTTCTTTTGCCTTTAGAAAAATATTTATATCTTTCGGTTTTTCAATTACACTGCCCAAAATTTCGATAATCTTCTGCCTGTTTTCATCAGAAAGACGCATTGTATAATCGTTTTTTGAAAAATCTTCAACCCGGCATCTGGATATAACTGTGGGAATTAATTGTTTAAGATTATTTGTAAGCAAAATGATAACACTATCCGAAGTGGGCTCTTCTAATGTTTTAAGCAGAGCGTTTTGAGCTTCTCGGGTAATAGTATCCGCATTGTGAAAAATGTAAACTTTAGCTTTCCCCTCTATGGGTTTTTCTGCAATTTCCAGTATGGCCTTTCTTATTTGATCGATTTTAACTGAGACTCCATCGGGAAATATTTGAACAACGTCCGGATGTATGCCCTGCTCTATTTGTTTGCACGCACTGCAGGATAAGCATGGTGCAAAATCAGCGTTCTGGCAGTTTACCGCTTGGGCAAGATTTAAAGCATGCCGGGATGTTTCTTCTTCGCTGCCTAAAAAAATATAAGCATGGGATATGTTTTTCAATATACCACCTCAAACATATATATCGACAAGTAATCCGCATATTTCATCAACTAATGCGATTACTTTTAATGAGTCTTTATTTTCTGAAAGCAGTTCATCGGCCAGCTCCAACAGTTTTTGATTTATTATTTTTACAACTGAAAGAGCTTTTATTCTACCATTGCGGTCGCGAAAGCGTTCTTCTTTAAAACAAAGGCCGCCCGAAATGCACATATTTAAAAATTGGGCTATTCTGTCTTTAAATTCCTTAAGAGATGCCAGTGTCATGTTTTCGCAAACTGTGCGCCCTAATTTTGTTATAATATCCAGCTCAATTTCTGCCTGATTTTTTAACTGCGCTTTTGAGGCTTTACTAAGTTCCTCGTAAAAAATGGAGCTTTCGTGTTTTTTTGTTACTAAAAGTTCCCTCGGAAGTCCAAAATCTACAGGCAGATTTACTTTCATACCTTTACAAACCTTTCAACATCTAGAATAAATAAAGTTGCGCCTCCCACTGTTACCTCTACCGGATATGGAACATAAGCATCAGCAGGACCTGCAGGCAGTGGTGTGACTATTTTTTTTCTGGGCTTGCAGGTTTTTTCTATTATGCCAAGAAGCTCCTCGACTCTTTCATCTTCAACACCAATCATTAGCGTAGTGTTGCCGCTTCTTAAAAAACCACCGGTACTGGCAAGTCTCGTCAGGCCGAATTTTTTTCGACTCAACGCTTCCATTAGTCGGCCAGCGTCATTGTCCTGGATTACAGCCATTATAAGTTTCATTTATATCGCTCCTTCGAGATACTGCCTAATTTGTCTTTATTATACCTGATTTTTCAATCTCGAACAATAGATTTTCAAATACTTCTTCCGGTTTTGCCGATGCGTCAACTATTTTTACCCTTTTAGGATACATATCCTGCACCTTCAAAAATCCTTCTCTTACCTTTTTATGGAATTCAAGGCTTTCGCTTTCAAGCCTGTCTTTCTTAGACTGCATACGCAGAAATGCCTGTTGTGGGTCTATGTCGAGAATTATAGTTAAATCCGGCCATGTATCTTTTAAAAACCAGCTGTTGATATTTGCAATTTCTGTTATTCCAAGCCCCCTTGCCCATCCCTGATAAGCAAGGCTGGAATCTACAAATCTGTCGCATATAACAATAAAACCCTCTTGTAATGCAGGTTCAATTACCTTTTTTACAAGCTGTGCCCGAGATGCGGCATATATAAGAGCTTCAGCCTCCGGCACAGGACTTTCCCCTTCTGTTGAAAGCAAAACCTCTCTAAGCCTTTCTCCAAGGAGAGTGCCTCCGGGTTCCCGGGTTGTCAGCACCTTATAGCCTATTGTTTTTAAATGCTCACTCAGTTTTTTTACTTGGGTGCTCTTCCCTGCTCCGTCAGGACCTTCAATTGTTATAAATTTACCTTTCATAAAATTCCCCTCTTACCCATTTACGTAAACTACCCGGCATTGAAATAACGAGCTTCGTAATTCTAGGCCGCAAGATTTAGCCCGCCTGACCTATCATTACTGCCCCTACCTGTCGCTCTTTATATATAGGTTTAAGATACTTCGCCGCTTTTTATTCCCCATTGAAATAGGGGGATTCCCGGCGGGTTTCCTAAAAGTCAGTTACTACCTGGATAAATTTTTCAGATGTCACTCCTTGGCAGTATCCCCCGGAATTTAAAATTTCATTTATCATTTCTATATGTTCTTTTTCAATGATTTCCCCCGGCATAACCAGCGGCGCCCCCGGCGGGTACGGAACCAGGGGCCTTTTAGACACAGAGCCTGCAGAGTCCTTGAACGGCACGCTTTTTGCCGGAAGCTTGAAGGCTTTTTTCGGCTCTAATGCAACTTTCGGAAGGTCTTTTATCCAAAAACAAGGCTTCACCTTATTTTTCAAAGGCTTAAAATGCGAAAGGACTGCTAACAATCCCTTTATATCTTCTAAAGTATTGGAAAATGTTATTAAGAAATAAACATTACATAAATCCGCATATTCCGCATATATAGAAAAATCTTCTCTGAGAGCTTTTTCGATATCATATCCCGTATAACCTGCGCAGGATACATTTACCATAAGGTGCAGAGGATCTTGACTGCTTATCCCGTACTTGCCTAAGATTTCTTGGCCCGGTGCATAAAATACCGTGGAATTGTTGATTTCGTATCTTGCTTTTTGGGCAAGCTCTACAGCTTTTTCTATATACGAATTTCCATTTTCTTCTATAAGCTCCCTCGTCCCATCAAGAGACGCCATTAAAATATACGAAGGGCTGGATGTTGTTACAATATGCAAAAAATCTTCCAGCCTCTCCTTATCTATTCGATTCCCTTTTATGTGAAGCCAGGCGCTTTGGGTAAGGGATGTCAGCATCTTGTGGGGGCTTTGCACCCATGCATCTGCAAATTTGCCGGCACTTTGAGGAACTTTTTTGCTAAATCCGAAGTGGGGACCTTGGGCCTCGTCTGCAAGAAGCGTTGTGCCTCTTTCCTTTGCGATTTCTGCAACCCTTGCAATATCAGGGCAAAATCCTTGATATACAGGATTTGTAACAAGGATCGCCTTGATATCAGGATTTTCTATAAGCTTATTTGTTATGGCGCATGGCTCAACCTGAGCATATACTCCTAGTTCTTCACATCTTTCCGGCATTATATAAGCAGCAGATGCTCCGGTTAAAATCAGCCCGGAAAGCACAGATTTATGGCTTGTCCTGGGAATTAAGATTTTGTCTTTTTCGCTAAGCGCTCCCGCCATCATGGAGATTATCCCTGAAGTTGCACCATTTACAAGAAAATAGGAGGTATCTGCCCCATAAAGAGCGCTAAGTTTTTCCTGGGCTTCTTTTATAGGGCCTTCCGGCTGGGCAAAATCATCCAGTCCCGGTATTTCTGTTACATCCCAGCCAAATAAATTCTCCTTAATGTCACAAAATACTCCTTTGGGACATCTTCCCTTATGGCCTGGCATGTGAAACCTTAAGGAATCCTTTTTTTCATATTCTTTTAAAGCTTGTATAAGAGGCGTTTTACTAAATTTATTTATTTCCTGCTTCTCCAAGTCCTCATATCCTTTAATCTTCGCTTACCACTGCAAGAGATGCTACAATATCATCATTTTCCAGTTTTATAAGAGTAACGCCCATGGTGTTTCGGCTCATCTTGGATATGTCTGAAGCCAAAATCCGTATCATTATACCGGAATTCGTACACAGCATTATTTCATCGGTTTCTTTAATAACACGTAAACCCACAAGGTGGCCGGTTTTCTCGGTGATTTTCTGGATAATGACACCTTTCCCGCCTCTTGCCTGACGTCTGAATTCTTTCTCATTAATGCGTTTACCAAAACCTTTTTCGGTAACAACTAGTACATCATGACCCTCTATAACAATATCCATAGATACAACCTTGTCCTTACCTTGAAGGCTTATACCCTTTACGCCTTGAGCAGTCCGACCTGTGGCGCTTACGTCATCTACTGAAAATCGTATGCTTTTTCCGTTGTAGGTGCCTAAAATAAGTTCTTCGTTTTTATCTACAAGGCGCACGCCTATAAGCGAATCATCATCTCTTAAAGTTATAGCTATCAGCCCAACGTTTCGGGATGTATCATACTCTGAAAGCAGAGTCTTTTTTACAATGCCGTTTTTGGTGGCGAAAATCAAATATTTTGCATCGCTAAAATCTTTTATGGGAATCATGGCATTGACTCTCTCGTCAGGCTTAAGTGGCAAGATATTCACTATAGCAGTGCCTTTTGCGGTACGGCCGGATTCCGGAATTTCATATGCTTTAAGCCTGTATACATTACCCTTGTCTGTAAAGAATAATACAACATGGTGTGTGGTGCAGACAAATATATTTTCTACAAAATCTTCTTCTCTTGTGGTAATTCCCGTTATGCCCCGTCCGCCTCGTCGCTGACTGCGATAAGTAGAAAGGGGCAGGCGTTTTACATATCCAAAATGAGTAGAGGTTATAACTATGTCTTCTTCGGCAATTAAATCTTCAATATCTAAATCTCCCTCATCGTGGGTTATGTGAGTTCTTCGCTCATCGCCGTATTTTTCCTTTATTTGCATCAGCTCATCTTTTATAATCGAAAGAACCATTTGTTCATCTGCAAGTATCTTTTTGTAATGCTCAATTTTTATCAGCAGATCATTGTATTCCTCGTCAATTTTATCTCTTTCAAGAGCCGTAAGACGCTTTAGCCTCATATCAAGTATGACCTGGGCTTGTTTTTCGGTAAGCCCGAATCTGGAAATTAGGGCTTTCATTGCCTCTGCATCATCTTTTGAACCTCTAATAATCGGAATTATTTCATCTATATTATCAAGAGCTATCTTTAATCCTTCTAAGATGTGGGTTCTTTCCTCGGCTCTATTTAAATCGAATCTGGTTCTTCTGACTATTACTTCTTTCTGGTGTTCCAGGTAATAGTAAATCATCTCCCGAAGATTTAGCACTCTGGGTTTGTTATCAACTAAAGCCAGCATTATAGCTCCAAAAGTGCTTTGCATCTGAGTATGCTTATAAAGCTGGTTTAAGATGACATTGGGATTTGCGTCCCGTTTAAGGTCCATTACAACTCTAATACCGTTTCGGTCGCTTTCATCTCTTAAATCTGATATACCTTCAATCTTCTTATCTCTTACAAGTTCTGCGATTTTTTCAACCATCCGCGCCTTATTCACCATATAAGGTATTTCAGTTACTACAATTCGGTGTCTGGTTGCGTCCATCGCTTCAATCGTGGCTTTTGCCCGCATTATAACAGAACCTCTGCCGGTGGTGTACATATCCCTTATGCCGCTGTAGCCCTTTATAATGCCTCCTGTCGGAAAATCCGGCCCTTTAATTACTTCCATAAGTTCTTCCACTGTAACATCCGGATTATCAATCATCATGATAACTCCGTCAATTACCTCGCTAAGGTTATGGGGAGGTATATTTGTAGCCATTCCCACTGCGATTCCTGAGGAACCGTTTACTAAAAGATTGGGAAATCTGGCCGGCAATACACTAGGTTCTTTTAAAGATTCGTCATAATTAGGAACAAAATCAACTGTATCTTTATTTATATCAGAAAGCATCTCTAATGCAAGCCTTGTCATTCTGGCTTCAGTGTACCTCATAGCGGCAGGTGGGTCTCCGTCTATGGAGCCAAAGTTTCCGTGACCATCTACCAGTAAATATCTGGTAGAAAAATCCTGAGCAAGACGCACCATTGCATCGTATATTGCGGCATCACCGTGGGGGTGATAGTTACCCATAACTTCTCCCACTATTGTTGCGGATTTTCTGTGGGGCTTATCCGGAGTAAGAGAGAGCTGACTCATGGCATATAAAATTCTGCGATGAATCGGTTTTAAGCCATCTCTTACATCAGGCAAAGCCCGGCCTACGATGACGCTCATAGAATAATCGATATAAGATTTTTTCATTTCTTCTTCAATTTTAACCGGAACAACTTTTCCTGTTTTTTCAGCCATTTAGCTCCCTCCTATATATCAAGATTCTGAACTTCTGCAGCATGTTCGAATATAAACTGTCGCCTAGGTTCTACCCTGTCGCCCATAAGAATTGTGAATATTTCATCAGCCTCTACCGCATCTTCCAGTGTCACCTTTAATATTGTGCGCTTTTCTGGATTCATAGTGGTATCCCAAAGCTGTTCCGCTGTCATTTCGCCAAGACCTTTAAATCGCTTGATTTCTGCTCTTCCCCTTGCATCTCCAAGACTTTCAAGTATTTTGGAAAGCTCATAGTCGTCAAAGGCATAATAATCCTTTTTGCCAAGCACCACTCTGTAAAGAGGGGGCTGAGCAATATATACTTTGCCCTCTTCTATTAGAGGCTGCATATATCTGTAAAAGAATGTAAGCAGTAATGTGCGAATATGAGCACCGTCCACATCTGCATCTGCCATCAAGATTACTTTATGATAGCGCAGTTTTTCTATATCAAACTCATCGCCGATGCCGGTACCCAAAGCTGTAATCATAGCACGAATTTCTTCGTTGTTTAATATTTTATCAAGCCTGGCCTTTTCTACATTTAAAATCTTTCCTCGAAGAGGAAGTATTGCCTGAGTATTAGGATCTCGCCCCTGCTTTGCCGAGCCGCCGGCTGAATCTCCTTCTACAATGTACAATTCACAAAGCCTCGGGTCTCTTTCCCTGCAGTCTGCAAGTTTTCCGGGCAGGGCAGTATGTTCTAAGGCGCTTTTTCGCCGCGTAAGCTCTCTTGCCTTTCTGGCTGCCTCTCGCGCTCTTGCAGCGCCTAGAGCTTTTTCAGCTATAATTTTTGCTATAGATGGGTTTTCCTCTAAAAATCGAGACATGCCTTCCCCTACTATAGAATCAACAAGGCTGCGCACTTCACTATTACCTAGCTTTGTCTTTGTCTGACCTTCAAACTGAGGATTTGGAAGTTTTACGCTAATTACTGCCGTAAGACCCTCTCTTACATCTTCACCGGAAAGGTTCGCATCCTGCTCTTTTAGCATATTTGTTTTTCTCATATAGTCGTTCATTGTGCGGGTTAAAGCGGTACGAAAGCCGATAAGATGGGTACCGCCTTCTTGGGTGTTTATATTATTTGCAAAGCTTAACACGGTTTCGATATAAGAATTGTTATACTGAAGCGCAACTTCTACTTCAATATCATCACGAACAGCCCTCATATATATCGGCTCTTCGTGAAGCACTTCTTTTGTCCTGTTCAGGTATTTAACAAAAGATACAATACCGCCTTCGTAGTGAAAAACATTGGTTTTGCCTGTGCGTTCATCTATTAATTCGATTTTGATTCCCCGAGTCAAGAACGCCTGCTCTCTTAAACGCTGTGTTAGTATGTCATAGGAAAAATTGATTTCTTCGAAAATCTCATCATCCGGCATAAATGTTATCTTAGTGCCTGTTTTGTCGGTATCGCCTTTTCTTATAACATCTGTGACAGCTTTACCTCGTTCATATCTTTGATAAAATATGCCGCCATCTCTTTTTACTTCGACCTCCATCCATGAAGAAAGGGCATTTACCACTGAAACGCCCACACCATGAAGACCTCCTGATACCTTGTAGCCGCTGTTGTGAAACTTTCCGCCGGCATGCAGCATTGTAAGCGCTACCTCCATGGCGGATTTTCCAACTTTTGGCTGAATTTTGACAGGAATTCCTCTGCCGTCATCTTCCACTGTAACTGAATTGTCTTGATGTATTATAACGGTTATATTTTGGCAGTATCCTGCCAGCGCTTCATCTATGCTGTTGTCTACCACTTCATACACCAGATGGTGCAGACCGCGGCTGTCGGTAGACCCTATATACATACCCGGTCTTAGCCTTACATGTTCTATACCTTCCAATACTTCTATTTTATTTTCATCATATTCGTTTTTTTTATCCAAACTTACAACCTCCAACACCTACTTGAGATTCTTTATAAAATCCGCCCTTTTCGAAAGCGTAGTGGCGGAAATAGGTGAAAATAGTACTTTATTGTCCATAATAACTGCAGTTTTTTTGCTGTCTGCTTCATTGCAGAACAAATCCTTGTTTTCTCTGACAAATCCTTCTTCTTTTGCGATTTGCAAAAATGAAGATGTATCTTTGGCACAAAGCGCACTTTTATCAAGAATCATTATAACATCCTTTGTTAAAACTACTTCATCGCCGCCTATGTGGATAAACAATGTTTCTCCTCCTTTTTCAGCTTATTTTCTGCATCTTTTATCATAAGTTTTGTAAAAGCATTTCTTAATTCATTATCGCAAATAGTTTTACTTACCTCGTCTATTGTTTCTAAAATATCTTTTGGAATTAAGACGGTATTCTTATTACCGCTTTGTTTTAAATCTTCATCAATTCTTTCCGAATTTTTTATATCTCTTATTAAAAACTTAATATCTTTTAAGAGCGGATAAGGCAAACTTGCGTTAATTTTATTGATAAGCTCAAGTTTTAACAGATAAAGCTGGTGCATCCATACAGAGTTTTCAACACCTACAAAAAGTATGTCATTTTGTATATATAAAGGCCTGGAGACGGCCGAAATTTTCTTTCCCACAATACCGCCGTAGGAGGCGATTATATGAGCTTGTAAAACTTTCTTGTCTATATGGGATTTTTTGAGCAAGCCAATTAATATATTTTCAATTTTTTCCATCTTGCTCACCTATCCTACCATTGTTTATTAAATAAAGTGATGCCTTTTTCAGGATATTGTCAGGTATAAATTTTAGATCTGTTGTTGTTATAAATACCTGACTTTTTTCATCGTCTAGTATAAGCTTTCTGTGCCCTTCATCAAGTTCAGACATCA
Organism: Tepidanaerobacter syntrophicus; assembly: GCF_001485475.2. Classification (NCBI taxonomy): domain Bacteria; kingdom Bacillati; phylum Bacillota; class Clostridia; order Thermosediminibacterales; family Tepidanaerobacteraceae; genus Tepidanaerobacter; species Tepidanaerobacter syntrophicus. Next base: position 261,728 of record NZ_DF977000.1, read on the forward strand.
CATCATCTAAAAGTAATATGGGAAATTCGCCTTTTTCAGTACTAAGCAGGCTTCTTTGGGCAAATTTTAAGCACAAGGTTATAAGTCTTTGTTGTCCTTGAGATGCAAAATACTTAGCATCCCTGCCATTTATAAGAAATTCTATATCATCCCTATGGGGTCCTAAAGATGTAAAGCTTCTCCCTATGTCCTTTTTTCTGTTTTCTATAAGTTTCTTACTGTAATCTTTTTTAATTAAAGAAAGATTAGTGAAGTCTATTTCGCTTTTGTATTTTATATCAAGGTGGCTTTCAGGGGGGCTGAAGCTTTTAAAGTAATCTTTGGCCTTTTGTGATATCTTTGAAAGCATACTTATTCTTTCGCTTATAACCCTAAAACCAAACTCTATAAGTTGGTTGTCCCATGGATCTAATGTTTTTATAAGTTCAGGTTTTACCTTTATACTTTTAAGCAACATATTTCTCTCGGCCAGCACCCGCTGATAGTCCTGTAGATATTTATAAAACGTAGGCCTAAATTGACAGACTATATTATCTATGAATCTGCGCCTAAGTCCCGGCTCCCCTTTTATCAAATCCACATCATCCGGCGAAAAATATACCGCACTTATATCAGGGCAAAGATCTGACCGCTTGTTTTTCTTGTTTTCTCCTTCTTTAACCTCTTTTTTTCTATCCCGATAAAAAGTTACTTGTCTTGTAATAGGCCCGGTATTCGTTTTAAATTCACCTTTTATAAAAGCTAGTGGCCTTTCGTATTTTATAAGTTCAGATTCCTTAAAAGCTCTTGCCGCTCTTAATTCCGATATAAAGTATATAGCCTCCAGCAAATTCGTCTTCCCTTGAGCGTTATCACCATAAAAGATATTGATTCCATTGTTAAATTTTGTATTCAGCTCGGAAAAGTTTCGAAAATCATATAACCTTAAATTATAAAGATACACGTCATTACCTCCGGCACACCTGCAGCTTTAAGCCGTCAACCTCTATTATATCAGAAACTTTAAGTTTTCGTGAGCGGTGGGTTTCAATTTGTCCGTTTACTTTCACCCTGCCTTCGTTTATCACAAGTTTCGCTTCGCCGCCGGTTGAGAAAACTCCCGCCCATTTTAAAAATTTATCAAGCTCTATTGTGTCGGTATTAATAAAAACCTCTTTTTCCTTCGTCATAATTTCTCACCCTTTAATCTCACAGGTAAAATAAAGTTCTTATGATGTTCATTTTCTACCGGTGTAATTATACAAGGACCTGCTTCATCAGAAAACTCTAATCTTATCTCAGGCTCTGATATAGATTTTAAAGCATCAAGGAAAAATCCGGCATTAAAGGCTATAAGCATTTCCTGTCCCTTTGTGCTGCAAGCAACCTTTTCTGAAATACGGCCTGACTCAGCTTCTGCTTGAACCTCAATTATCCCCTCTGCTATATTAAATTTTATTAAGTTTCCGGCACTGCTTTCTCTTGCAATAATGCCGGCTTTTTCCACTGCAAGACGAAGTTTATTTGCATCAACCTTTACAACTAATTTCGGTTCAATATTCATAATCATCTTATAGTCTATAAAATCTCCATCAAGTACTCTAGATGTAATCACAAAGTTTTCTGTTGCAAATTCTACACTGCCTGCACTATAGCAAAATTCAAAAGAAGATTCATCTTCGTCTTTAAAAATCCTTGAAATTTCAAGGAGTGTATAACCCGGAACTATCACTTTAAAATCCTCTGCCAAATCATCAAGTTCAACATAACTCCATGCTATTCTAAAACCATCTAAGGCTACCATATTCAAAATATTATCTTTACAATCTACAAGAACACCTGTAAGTTGGGGCCTTGAGGAAAATTCATCAGCTCTTGCATATATTGTTTTTCGTATCATGTCTTTAAAAATACCTTGTTTTAATTTAATGGTTTTAAGGGAGTTTTTTTTGGAAATTTCAGGAAAATCCATTACATTAAAGCAAGGCAGTACCATATTAAAACCGCTAGACTTTATATTAGCGCTATTTTCATTACAGTCAAATTCTATTATATCCTCATCTATTCTGCGAATAATATTTGATAAAATCTTAGATTCTATTACAGTGTTTCCTTTTTCCTTCACCAAAAGACCGGTATCTTCGCCGTAAATTTTGTATTCTATACCCATTTCAAGATTTGTAGCCGTAAGAAATAAACTATCTTCCGTTGCTAAAAATTTTATTCCTGCAAGGGTTGGCATAGGTGTTTTTGAAGGCACAAACTTTTCTACTATAGAGATTGCTGAAACAAGCTCATTTTTATTAATTATAAATTTCATTTAAACCTCCAAAAAATCTTTATATATATAAATATACTAAAACTAATAATATATATATAAAAATAGTAGTAATAGTAGTAGGGGCTGTGGATATGTGGATAAATTATGTTAATAAGTGCTGTCCTTGAATTTTTGCTGTGGATAACCTGTTGACAATGGGTATAACTTTATCCACAGTATCAACAGCAACCCTTAATAACTTAAAATTATCCACATACCATCAACAACTTGTCCCGAACCTTTCCACAGCTTATCAACTGTATAATATTTTCTTTTTTATACTTTCAATTGCATTTAATAATTGTATATCTTGCTGCATGTCAGATGTTATTTTATCTCTTGCGTGTATTACTGTTGTGTGGTCCCTGCCTCCAAATTCTTCTCCGATTTTTGGAAGGGAAAGGTCTGTAAGCTCGCAGCACAAATACATAGCTACCTGCCTTGCAAAAGCTAAATCCTTAGTTCTTTTCTTTGATTTAAAATCTTCAGGGTTTATGGAAAAATAATTCCCAACCTCTTTTACGATTTGCACCGATGTAACCTGCTTCGGCTTTCCGTTGGGAATTAAATCTTTAAGCACTTGTTCTGCAAGCTGCATGTCTATAGGACAATTAGTAAGAGATGAATAAGCTACTACTCGTATCAGCGCCCCCTCGAGCTCACGAATATTTGTTTCGATTTTTGTGGCTATAAAGTTTATTACATCATCCGGAACTATAAGGTTTTCCATCATAGCCTTTTTTTGTAAAATTGCAATACGCGTTTCAAAATCCGGCGGCTGAATATCAGTTATAAGCCCCCACTCAAATCTTGATCTTAGACGTTCTTCAAGAGTAGGGATTTCTTTTGGGGGGCGGTCACTGGATATCACAAGCTGCTTATTAGCGTCATGTAAAGCATTAAATGTGTGGAAGAACTCTTCTTGTGTTCTTTCTTTTCCGGCAATAAATTGAATATCGTCGATTAAAAGCACATCGATTGTCCTATACTTATTCCTAAATTCTACATTTTTGTCATCGCGGATAGAATTTATCAATTCATTTGTAAATTTTTCCGATGAAAGATAGACGACTTTGCAGTTAGGATCCCGCTGAAGTATATAATGACCGATAGCGTGCATTAGATGAGTCTTACCAAGACCCACTCCTCCGTATATAAAGAAAGGGTTATAAGCCTTTGCCGGTGACTCCGCCACTGCTTGAGAGGCAGCGTGGGCGAAACGATTGCTGTTACCTACTACAAAAGTATCAAATGTGTATTTTTGGTTAAGGGAAGGCGTTAAATCGTCTGAAAAAGCTTTAACTTCTGATGTATCATCAGATATAGGCAGGTTTTCCTGCACAAGTTCCGAATCAAAACCTGTAGGATTTATTCTTACTTCTACACTGGTATTTTGTTTTAAAACTGAGTTGAAAATATCTTTTATAAGGTTTAAATAACGCCTTTCTATAACAGACTTTATAAAATCATTCGGTACTTCTATAACAGCCCGCCCGTCGTCTAGCGTCGCAAGCCTTGAAGGCTTTAAGACCGTATTAAAAGACATATCGTTATTTAGTTCATTGCTCAAGATTTTCAAGATGTGTTGCCATAATTGCAAAGGGTCTACTTGACCAGACATAAAAAAACCTCCTCGAAAAGCGAAGAAAATAATTAATAAATTTAAAAGAGACCAATTTAATAATATCAAAATTAGCTCTCTCATTCAATAAACGAAAAATATAAACCCTGATAGCAATTTCAGGGCAGAATTTCTTGACAGACAATTATATTATAAGTTATAATCGTGATAACTAAAAGTAGCTGTGCAAGAATAATTTTTATGGTTTTTATAATAATTAATATTTACATAAAATATCGGAGGTGGACAGATGAAACGGACATATCAGCCCAATCGCAGATACAGGAAAAAGACTCATGGGTTTAGAGCACGCATGCTTAAAAAGAGCGGTCGCAATGTTATTAAAAGAAGAAGATTAAAGGGCAGGAAGGCACTTACCGCCTAAGTAAAGAAAAAGTTTCAGCGGCCTATTTTAAGGTCGCTCGATCTTAAATATTTGAAAATATAATATTTTCTATTTGGAGGATTTTAATTTTTTGAAAAAAGCCTTAAGATTGACGAAAAATTTAGAATTCATTAATGTGTATAAATCGGGAAGGCGAATAAGCAGCCCATTTTTTGTCATGTACATTAAAAAAAACGATTTAGGTTATTCCCGATTAGGGGTTTCAGTGTCTAAAAAAGTTGGGAAAAGTGTGGTAAGAAATAAAATAAAACGACAAATTAAAGAAATTATAAGGAAAAATTACGACTTTATAAACAGCGGCTGGGATATAGTGTTTTCAGTAAAACCTGCTGCGGTGCAACTTAACTACGCCCAGATAGAAAAGGAGATTATAAGTCTATTAAAAAGAGGTCGTATATACAATGATAAAAAAGCTTTTAATTTGGTCAATATTGTTTTATAAAAAGTTTATTTCTCCTTTAAAACCCAGAACCTGCAGATTTTATCCCACTTGTTCTGATTATGCTATTCTTGCTATTGAAAAATACGGAGTAGTCGTAGGTGGCTTTAAAGCAATAAAGAGAATTTTAAGGTGCCACCCTTTCAACCCGGGCGGGTACGACCCCGTTTAAATATAAATTACAAACTCAACAACTGCCAAAAGATTTACTAAAAAACAGGAGGAACGGCTAGATGGCCTTTTTTGAAAGTTTAATAAAACAGTTGATGGACGTTATTTGTGCCTATACCAACAGCTACGGTATTGCCATTATATTACTTACAGTATTGATAAAACTAGTGCTTTTGCCATTCAGCTTCATGCAAATTAATTCAATGAAGAAGATGCAGGAAATAGCGCCGATTCAACAAAAACTACAGCAGAAGTACAAAAATGATAAAGAAAAACTAAATGAAGAGATAATGAAACTATATCAGGAAAATAAGGTAAACCCATTCGGCGGTTGCCTGCCCCTTTTAATTCAGCTGCCGATTATACTTGCGCTATTTAGAGTATTCCAGTCGTATGATTTTGCAGGAGCAAGCTTTTTATGGATACCGAACCTGAGCAAGCCTGATCCAACTTATATACTCCCGATACTTGCAGCAGTTACAACATATATACAGACAAAAGTTTCAACACCGCCTGGAACAAGCAATCAGCAAACTGCGTCAATGAATATAGTAATGCCGCTTATGATAGGATGGTTTTCAATAAAATTTGCGGCGGGCCTTGCACTTTATTGGGTGGTCAGCAATGTGGTCCAAATAATACAACAGTTAATATTTATGCGTCCACAACCTATTGCTAAGGAGGACATAAAAGTAGATGAAAGTCTTAGAAAAGCAGGCAAGAACAGTAGATGAGGCTGTACAGCTGGCTTTAGAGGAACTTGGGGTAAGCCGTGATGAAGTAGAAGTAGAGGTAATCGATGAAGGCAATAAGGGAATTTTAAGTTTCCTTTCCAAACCGACCAAAGTGAAAGTTACTGTAAAGCCAAAACCTGAAGAGGTAGCTGTAGGTTTTTTAAACGGTCTTTTACATTTTATTGACAAAAACGCCAAAGTTAAATGCTTACCGGAAGATGAGATTTTAAAACTCGAAATCGAAAGCGAAGATGCAGGTATACTGATAGGAAAGCGCGGCAGCACATTAGATGCTCTTCAATATTTAACCTCTCTTGTCGTAAATAAGAATTGCGAAGAATTTGTGCGCATTGTGCTGGATGCGGAAAATTACAGGGAAAAACGGGAAGACACATTGGAACATTTAGCTCTTAAAATAGCAGATAAAGTTAAGGAAACTAAAAAAAGCATTATGTTAGAACCTATGTATCCCAATGAGCGGCGCATCATTCATACCACTTTGCAAAAAGACCGTAAGATTGTAACAAAAAGTGTAGGAAAAGAGCCCTACAGAAGAGTAATTATTTCATTAAAATAAAAACTGATTTTGCACAAGAGCCCCGAGCATAAAGCTTTGGGGCTTATTTAAAGTGAGGTTGAATCTGATGTTAAAAGACAATTGTGAAACTATTGCAGCGATTTCTACCCCTATGGGTGAAGGCGGTATTGGAATTGTTAGGATGTCGGGACCTAAATCTTTTGATATTGCCCAAAAGATTTTTAGACCGAAGGTGAAAAGGCCCTTTTGCGATTTAAAAAACAGAACGCTTTATCTTGGAAATATAATTGATTCGAAAGGCGAAATAATTGACGAGGTGCTCCTTGCTATTTTCAAGGCGCCTTATACTTATACCAGAGAAGATATGGTGGAAATCAACTGCCATGGCGGACTTGCATCGCAAAAGCGCATCCTTTCATGTATTTTGGATATGGGCGCAAGACTTGCGGAGCCCGGAGAATTTACAAAAAGAGCATTTTTAAACGGCAGAATAGATCTTTCTCAAGCCGAAGCAGTAATAGACATAATACGAGCCAAAACCGACAGAGCACTGGCTGCGGCAAACAGGAAGCTTAAAGGAGATTTTTCGAAAAAGATAGAACAAGTAAGGTCAAGATTATTAGACGTTATGGCGCATATTGAAGCGAATATAGATTTTCCCGAAGAAGACATACCGGAAGCAGATCCTGTTTATATAAAGGGCGAAATCACAGAAGCACTTAATATTACAGAAGAACTTATAAATAACATAGGTGCCGGACGGATACTCAATGAAGGCTTGTCTACTTTAATACTTGGAAATACAAATGTGGGCAAGTCCTCTCTTTTAAACGCCCTTTTACAAGAAGAACGGGCGATTGTTACAGATATACCGGGGACTACCAGAGATATTATTGAAGAATATATCGATATTTGCGGCATACCAATACGGATTATAGATACAGCTGGAATCAGACAGACAGCTGATGAGGTAGAACAGATAGGCATAAGTCGCGCCATGAAATACCTGGAAGAAGCAGAACTGGTACTTCTCATAATCGATATTTCGAGAAAATTAACCGAAGATGACTTAAACCTTATAAACCTTATAAAAGATAAGACTGTAATTGTTGTTATAAATAAAGTAGATCTTCCTGCTGCTGTAGACGATGAAGAAATTAAAGCCCTTCTTTCCGAGGCAAGGTTTGTAAAGATATCGGCGTTAAAGCAGGAAGGTATAGAAGAATTAAAAAATACAATTTATGAAGTAATCAGCGATAAAATGGGATTTATTTCAGATGAAGGCATAATTACTGCCGACGAAAGACAGCGGAGGGTTTTAGACGAGAGCCGAAAGTTTTTAGAAGGAGCCCTTGCCGCAATAGATAGAGGCATGCCTATTGAAATGGTGGAGATTGACATACGAGACGCATGGGAGAAACTCGGCGAAATTACAGGAGATACAATAAGTGATGAGATTATAAATACAATATTTCAAAAATTTTGCATCGGCAAATGAAGGTGGAAATATGGAATATAAAGTTGGAAAGTATGATGTGGCAGTAGTAGGACTGGGGCATGCAGGCTGCGAAGCTGCGTTGGCTACGGCGCGGATGGGTCTTAAGACAGTAGCTTTTGCGATTAATTTAGACAGCATAGCCCTTATGGCATGCAACCCATCAATTGGAGGACCGGGAAAAGGCAATCTAGTCAGAGAAATTGACGCTTTAGGCGGTCAAATGGCAATTAATACAGATAAAACCTTTATACAGGTGCGGATGCTAAACACCAAGAAAGGTCCTGCAGTGCGGGCGCTGCGGGCTCAATTGGATAAAAGAGCTTATTCTGCTGCCATGAAATATACCGTTGAATCCCAGGAAAATCTTGATATTGTCCAGGAAGAGGTTGTAAAGATTTTAGTTGAAGGCGAAAGGGTTCGAGGCGTAGTAACCAAGACCGGCGGCATATATGAAGCAAATGCTATAATACTGACAACGGGAGTGTATCTTAGAGGAAGAATAGTAATAGGAGATCTCAGCTACAGCAGTGGTCCCAGCGGCCTTTTTCCTGCAAACGAGCTTTCAAAGTCCTTGGAAGAGCTGGGACTTGAACTTGGCAGATTCAAAACAGGCACACCTCCCAGAATACACAAAGATTCGGTGGATTTTTCAAAAATGATAATGCAGCCCGGAGATGAAATAATCATACCTTTTTCTTATTCATCGGGCAAGATACAGCGAGAACAGGTTCCCTGCTGGCTTACCTACACAAACGAGATAACACACAAGATAATATCTGACAATCTTTACAGAGCGCCCCTTTATACCGGCGAGATAAAAGGAACAGGTCCCAGATATTGTCCCAGTATAGAAGTTAAAATAGTAAACTTTAAAGACAAAATGAGTCACCAGATATTCATAGAGCCTGAAGGGCTAAATACAAAGGAAATGTATGTGCAAGGCCTTTCTACAAGCTTACCGGCAGATGTGCAAATAGAGATGACCCATTCCGTAAAAGGATTAGAAAATGCCAAGATTATGAGATTTGGCTATGCTATTGAGTATGATTATGTAAATCCAACCCAATTGAAACCGACTTTGGAAACAAAGTCCATAAGCGGACTTTTTCTGGCAGGCCAGATAAACGGCACATCAGGGTATGAAGAGGCAGCAGCTCAGGGACTTATAGCGGGTATCAATGCTGCTTTGAAACTAAAAGAAAAAGAACCGCTTATTTTAAGCCGTTCAGATGCATATATTGGAGTTTTAATAGACGATCTTGTGACAAAGGGAGTTACAGAACCATACCGCATACTAACCTCTCGTGCAGAATACAGGCTGCTTTTGCGCCAGGATAATGCAGATCTTCGATTAACTGAGATAGGCCATTCGATAGGTCTTGTAAGCGATGAGCGGTATAAGAAATTTATAGAGCGGAAAAACCAAATCGATGAAGAAATAAAGCGCCTAAGGTCGATTAAAATTACGCCTACAGAAAAGACAAATGAAATCTTAAATGAGCTGGGCACCTCTAGCCTTAATTCTCCTACCACATTAGAAGAGCTATTGAAAAGACCGGAACTGAATTATGAAAAACTTAAGATTTTTGATCAAGAAAGAAAAGAACTGCCTGCCGACATTGTAGAAGAAGTGGAAATTTCCACTATATACGAAGGCTATATACGAAGACAGATGGCGCAAGCGGCGCAGTTTAAAAAAATGGAAAACAAAAAAATCCCTGAGGATATTGATTATGATGAAGTCTACGGCTTGAGTTTTGAAGCAAGGGAAAAACTTAAAAAATTTAGACCTATTTCTATCGGCCAGGCATCCCGTATACCTGGAGTAAACCCCGCTGATATAAATGTACTTTTAATACATCTTGAGACAAGAAAGAGGAAAAATATTAATGGCTGATTTTAAGGAAATACTAAGATGTGAAGCACAAAAAAGTAGTATACCGTTGGAGCCTGACAAAATCCAACAACTTGATACATTTCGATGCCTTCTTCTTGAAAAAAACAAATATATTAATTTGACAAATATAACAGAAGACGAAGACTTCGCAAGAAAGCACATCATAGATTCACTTATTATAACTAAACACGTAAGCATACCTTATGGGGCTAGAGTTGCCGATATTGGAACAGGCGCCGGCATACCCGGTCTTATACTGAAAATTTACAGGCCGGATATAAAGCTTTTATTAGTAGAATCAATAAGAAAAAAAACAGATTTCCTTGAAGATGTTGTAAAGAAAATGAATATTTCAGATGTACATGTTGTAAATAAGCGGGCAGAGGAAGCAGGACATAGTGCAATATATAGAGAAAAATATGATATAGTAACAGCTAGGGCGGTGTCTTCCTTAAATACACTTGTAGAAATATGTCTGCCCTTTGCAAAAATTGGCGGAGTGTTTCTCGCCTTAAAAGGCACAGAACCTGAAGAAGAAATAGATGCCGCACAAAATGCTATTAATATATTAGGCGGGAAACTTACTGCATATCACAAATACAGCTTAGACGGGATTTCATACCGAAGCCTTCTAGTGATTTCAAAGGTAAAAAATTCTCCTGAAAAATACCCCCGAAGCCCCGCAGCAATAAAGAAGAAGCCTTTGTAACTATAAGCCGCAAAAAGGCCTTACGCTATTTAAAACATATACACAGATATTAAGAGGCACAAAAGGGATATGAGAATAGATAAAGGTTTTAAATGTTAGGGAAATGTTAGGGAGGGAGCTTGTGTGTTTGGAATTTCAAAGCCCCATTTAGGCGTTGTAAATATTTCACTGGATGCCATACGGCCTAACTCGCGTCAACCCAGAAAAGAGTTTGACGAAGAATCACTGGATGAGCTTGCAAATTCTATAAAAAATTATGGTATTTTACAGCCCATCGTAGTGCGCCGCACAGGCCGAAACGAATATGAACTAATTGCCGGAGAGCGCCGCTGGAGAGCATGCCAACGAGCGGGTCTTAAAGAAGTGCCGGCAATAATAAAAGATACAAAAGATGCTGATACTGGGATTCTTGCTTTAATAGAAAATATACAGCGGGAGGATCTGAATTTTTTAGAAGAAGCAGAAGGATACAAGCAGCTTATTCAAGAATACGGCATAACACAAGAGGAACTGGCTGAAAAACTTGGTAAAAGCCAGTCTGCCATCGCAAATAAACTAAGAGTGCTTAAACTTTCCCCACAGATTATTGAAATTATTTCCCGGGAAAAGTTAAGTGAGCGGCATGCTCGGGCCCTTCTAAAATTACCTGATGAAAATTTACAGCTTCAGGTCTTAAACAAAATCGTGTCAGAAAATCTAACTGTAAGGCAGACAGAAGAAATGATAGAAACTGTCCTCGGAAAGCTTGCTGCGTCTGAAAGGGGCAAAGAAAGAACTCATCCCAAAGAAAAGAGCTTTAAGATAGCGATAAAAGATGTGAGAATTTTTGTAAATTCAGTAAGAAAACTTGTAAAAACAGTTAAAGATGCAGGGATAACAGCTGATTACAGCGAAGTAGACAAAGGAGAGTATATTGAGCTTACTGTAAAACTGCCTAAAAACAAGATTTAATTTTCTTCCCCTTGCAAAGGGCCTACAACAGAAATTGCTTTTTTGAAAAGCGCAGACTGTACATCGGGATATACCAAATTTTCAGGTTGCTGGGTAAAAAAGCCTATTTCTTCAACTTCCGAATCGTTTATAGGGGAAAGCTCATAGATTTTTGCATAAAACAGGCGGCCATAGCCTATGTGGTCATCAGATGTTACCATATAGTCACAAAGAGGCTTTATCTCATATTTTACTGCGCCGGTCTCCTCGCGAAGCTCTCGAGATGCTGTAACATTTATATGCTCATCTTTTTCTCTATGCCCTGCCGGCATTTCCCATCCGCCTCTTCCCTTGTTTTTTACGAATACTATCTTACCTTTGTAAACTGCAAATATTACGGCTATTTCCATTAAATCCTCAGACACCTTCTCCTTTGGAAACGAACATATGTCCATAAAATCACCCTTTAGATTTCAATAAGTAAAATTCTTTTATTATGATTTTTCCCCGCAAAAAAATTAGCCTATTTTCCTAAATCGTGATTAGAGATATTTAACTGCCATCCACCAGCTATTTTAACTAAAATGCAAGCGGTAAACCTTAAGCCTTTTCTTAAGACTGCTTATAATATTTGCAAGGTTATTAAGATTTGAAAAATGTCGACATTATCAAACCAAAGGACAATTTATTGATTGCTTTTTGGAAGATAAGTTTAATTTCCTAAAAACGGCGGCGATTTATATATAATAATGTCTATCCTACGATTTTTACTCCTATTTACTTCATTGATATTAGGATAAAGCGGATGATATTCACCATAACCTAATGCTATAATACGATGGGGGTCGATTCCTTCCTTTTCTACAAGAAAACGTACAACAGTTGTTGCCCGGATCACCGAAAGCTCCCAATTAGACGGAAATTGCTCTGTAGAGATTTTCAAATCATCAGTGGAGCCGGCCACACCAATGTAGTTGGGGACTTTATGAAGATAATTTGCTACTTCTTTTAAAGCCGGTATAGCCTCAGGCCTTAAATCGGCCTTGCCTTTGTCAAATAATACCGACCCTGTAAAACTTATATTCAACCCTTCCTCACTGAGGAAAAACGAAACCTTTCCGCTCAAATCATTGTTGTTTGCATAATCTGTTAAATCATTTGCAATTTGTTCCAAACTATCTTCTGTGGTTTTGCCTGCCAGCTCAGTTCCGCCTTCTGCGCCAGGTATTAATCCGCCACTTTGCATACCTATGTAATTTGTGCCTCCTAAAGCTTGGCCCATAGATTTTGAAAGCGACTGATATTTTGCGGTATCTATTTGTGACATGGCATACATTACTATAAAAAAGGCCATTAGAAGTGTTATCATATCAGAGTATGTTAGCAACCACCGCAATCCTCCTGAATTGTCATGGCCTCCGCCTTCCCCTTCTTCGTTATCTTCGTCATCATAGTTACGTTTTGCTTTTGACACTGTCAGTCACTCCCTTGTGCCGAAACAATAGTTTCCCTATCTCTGGCTTGTGCCATATCCTCAGAAAGTGCCATACTCTTTAGTTGTTCCTCGATTAATTTTGGACTTTTTCCCTCGGCAATTGCTATAAGTCCTTCTAAAATTATTTCATCAGCTAATTTTTGCTGCTTTGCAAGCCTATTTAATTTCCCACTTAAAGGCAGCCAAAATAAATTCGCAATTCCTATGCCGTAAAATGTAGCAAGAAAAGCTACCGCAATCGAAGCTGCAAGTTCATCTGTGTTTGAAATATTTCCCAGCACATGCACAAGCCCCATAACCGTTCCGATTATGCCCATGGTGGGAGAGTAACCGCCAGCCGTTCCCATTATTTCTGCCCCCAGCCTCTCATGGCGCTGCCTTTTTGCGATTTCTGAGGATAAAATAAGTTCCATATAGTCAGTTTCCACAGCATCACTGACCAACATTAGGCCATGGGCAATAAATTTGTTGGAAGATGCGGAAGCTTTAGATTCCAATGAAAGCAATCCTTCCTTTCTCGCGATTTCGGCATATCTAACTATTTCATCGATAATATTATTAAAATTAGGTTCAGAATTTTTAAATGCTTTTACTAAAAATGACGGAAGTTGCATTATTTCTTTCATAGAGTAAGATATCATAGTGCTTCCGATAGTGCCGCCTATAATAAGAATGAATGCTGAAATATTCAACAAGGCAGCAAGAGAACCTCCGGTTATTATTTCTGAAAAAAGCAGTGAGAATATTGCAAGTAACAAACCTAACAGTGAAGCTAAATCCATTTTATATGCACTTCCTCAAAACAGCATATTTTACTCGCCGTAAATACCAAAAACTTAGTGGAAGTATTTTACTATTAAAGAAATTACTTTAAAATTGTACTTAAATTATACAATATTGAATTACAATATAGCAATATCTGTAAAATATATTGTTTTTGAAAGTGAGGTTTGTCAGCTTTAAATTTTACATAAAGTAAAATACTTATAGGATATCTTTAAAATAAAACAGCATAAAATATTCTTTTTTGATACAATATAATTATCAGAAATACCTATCACTTAGAGGATAAATATAAACTTACAAAAAGCGGAGGCTTTCATGGAATTAATTCGGCCTCTGTTAATCGGCCTCGACAAGTAAATATATTTCAGCTATCATTTTAGTTAAGGAAAGTTTTTATAAGAAGCAAAACATTTTTGGAGGACAACCTTTTAGCTATTTAAAGAATTTAAGTTATTTACCGGACTTTTTATCTTTAATTTTAAGACTTCAATAGAGCTGCTGCTCTAAAAACTTTTAACTAAAAATCTTTATCCGAAATTTTATAATCCTAAATAATTGTCGTCTCAGAAAGCGTGACATTTAGAAACGCAATATATATAAGTTTTGAAAGGAGGGCAGAAACAACAGGCGCAACAGTGCTTGCTGTTTCAATAACCATGGCAAGAGTTATAGCCGTAGCAAATCAAAAAGGCGGGGTAGGCAAGACCACAACTTCCATAAATCTTGCCGCGTGTTTAGGCGTGCTTGGGGAAAAAGTGCTGCTAATTGACATCGATCCTCAGGGAAATAGTACCAGCGGTGTGGGCATTGACAAAATGATGATTAAAAAAACCATATACAATGTCTTAGTAAATGAAGAACCCATAGAAGAAAATATAATCGAAACCGAGTATGAAAATCTATATATATTGCCTTCGAATATCCAATTGGCGGGAGCTGAAGTGGAACTGGTGCCTGCGATTTCAAGGGAACACAAATTGAAAAACGCCATTGAGGGCATCCGCGATAAATATGATTTTATAATAATCGATTGTCCACCTTCCTTAGGACTTCTTACTTTAAATGCCCTGACAGCTGCTGATACTGTTCTTGTTCCGATTCAATGTGAATATTACGCTTTAGAAGGCTTAGGACAGCTCCTTAGCACGATCTCGCTTGTACAAAAATATCTCAACAAGAGCATTGAAGTGGAAGGCGTGCTTCTTACCATGTTTGATGCTAGGACTAATTTGTCAATGCAGGTGGTTGAGGAAGTCAAAAAGCATTTTAAAAGCAAGGTCTATAAGACTATTATTCCCCGTAACGTCCGATTAAGTGAGGCTCCAAGCCATGGAAAACCAATCATAAGCTATGATTCAAAATCCAAAGGATCAGAGGTTTACATGGAGCTTGCAAAGGAGGTTTTAGGTATTGAATAAGCATGGATTAGGTAGAGGCCTTGATGCGCTGATTCCTACTGAACAAGAAGGAATAGAAACCATACAAGAGATAAATATAGATGAGATCGTTGTAAACAATAAACAACCGCGAAAAGATTTTGATGAAGAAAAGCTAGAGGAGCTGGCTGCTTCCATGGAGCAGCATGGCGTCTTACAGCCGGTGATTCTGAGAAAAGTAGGTAGAGGCTATGAGTTAGTAGCCGGTGAGCGCAGGTGGAGAGCAGCAGCAAAAGCCGGAATAAAAAAGATTCCTGCGGTTGTAAAAGAACTTTCAGATGGGGATGTACTTGAAATAGCTCTTATTGAAAATTTGCAGCGTGAGGACTTAAACCCTATTGAGGAGGCTTCGGCCTATAAGCAGCTTATGGATGAGTTTGGACTTACACAGGAAGAACTTGCAAAACGAGTCGGCAAAAGCAGGTCACAAATTGCAAATACGTTGCGGCTACTGAATCTTGAAGAAGAAATTTTGAAATTTATATTTGAAGGCAAACTTACTGCAGGCCATGCGCGAGCCCTTCTTTCGATTGAAGACAAAAAATTGCGCTATGGGCTTGCGAAAAAAATAAGTAATGAGGGACTATCGGTTCGCCAAGCAGAGCAACTTGCACAAAATTTGCTGCAGAAGAAAGAGAAGAAAAGTTCTCGCCAAACAACTATAAGCCCCATTATGTCAGATATCGCAGAAAAACTGCAGCAAAGTCTCGGCACGAAAGTTCGGATAAGAGGCAGTGAAAAACGGGGCAAGATAGAGATAGAGTTTTACTCTAGCGAGGAACTCGAAAGAATACTTGAAGTTATAGCAGAACAATAACTGTTTATCTGAAATGACTCCGAGCGTCCAAAAGGAATAAATTTTTGGGACATTTGGGTGTAAGACTGCTTTGATTTGCAATTCAATCTTATATGTGCTAATGTAATTTTAAGGTTTTTGAGTCTCTAGAATTGAAAAAACTTAAAATGTTTCACGTGAAACATTTTCGAAAAACTAATCATAATTGCTGGATTTGGAGCAGTTGGCAGCAATATAAATCTATGTAAAACTCGGTCCTACGGTTTTTAAAATAAGGAATTTAAGGGGGCTGCACTGAGCCCCCTACGTTCTTTTATAGAGTTTTTTCTGTTATATCCATACTTGAAAATCAAGCTACATATTAAAGTGTAGGCCGCCAAAAAGTATAGAACTTATTATAAGCAACCTAAAAGCCTGCCAATAAGTGAGCTCTTTTAGATTAAAGACTTGAGGCATCGTGATATTCCAAAGCCACTGGAAAATCTTTACTACTGCAAAAAACAAGATAACAACCGCAAAAACAGAGAAAAGCAAAAAAGCAGTATTTGGAAAGTAAAAACCTTTATGAATCAAAATTACACCTTCTTCCTTATGGTTTTGTACATTTTAGCATAAAAGCTGTTTACATGCGATGATAGATTGAAATATTTTAAAAAATGATGATAAAATGCCTAATCAAAGCAAGGTCTTTACGGTGGACGCAGCTAGTGATAAAATTGAAAAAACAAAGACATCAAGGGGCGAAAACATTGCTTGGCACTATCGTAAATGTTCTTACAATTATTTTAGGCACACTGCTTGGAACAGCGCTTAAAAACAGATTTGATGAAAAAATTAAAAATACCGTTATGCAAGGATTGAGCCTTACAGTAATGGTCATAGGGATTTCAATGGCGGTAAAGACTGAAAACATGTTAGTGCTTACACTTAGTGTGGTTATAGGCGGGATTATCGGCGAACTATTGAAAATAGAAGAAAGGCTTGATGGTTTGGGAAGAAAGCTCGAAGCTCAGTTTACAGATGAAAGTGGCAGCTTTACCCGTGCCTTTGTAACAGCGAGCCTGATGTACTGTGTAGGAGCCATGGCGGTTTTAGGCTCTATTCAAAGCGGCCTTAACCAAAATTATGATATCCTCTTTGTAAAATCTCTACTTGACGGCACAACAGCCATCGTTTTTTCATCTACAATGGGAATCGGTGTGGCTTTTTCAGCGATACCTGTGCTCCTTTATCAAGGGGCAATTACTCTGGCGGCTTCATCTGTAAAAGACCTTTTAACTGCTTCGGTTATTACCGAAATGTCAGCTGCAGGGGGCCTTCTGATCTTTGGCATAGGAATTAATATGCTAAATACTAAAGTTACAATCAAAGTGGGTAATCTGCTGCCGGCTATATTTGTGGCAATCCCACTTGCGATAATCCTTGCCGGTCTGTCTTGAATATCTTAATAAACCTTATGGAGGAATATTAGGTGGCAATAGAAAATTACATTAATAGTTTGAACGAAATTTTTGAAAAAAATTCAGGAAGCATCCTCCTGCTTGTCACAATTGGGTTTGGTATTTTACTTATAATTACAATAAGATCTAATATGAAGCTCTCAAAGACTATGAAAATGTATAAAACTCTTATGGAAGGGACAAAGGGCGAAAATCTTGAAAGCTTGTTAATACATCAGGCGCGGCGCACAGATGACATCAGCAGTGAAATAGCAGACATGAAGCGAGCCATGGCAAAGATGGCAGAAGAAAACCGTGAAATGATAAAGAAAGTCGCCTGGAAACGATATAATGCCTTTTCCGATATGGGAAGCGATCTGAGCTTTTCACTGGCATTACTAAATGACAGAAATTGCGGTGTAATAATTACAAGCATTTACGGAAGGGATGAAAATCGGATTTACCTAAAACCTGTAAACTCCGGAAAAAGCAGTTATACCCTTTCTCCGGAAGAAGAGGAAGTAATTATGCGAGCCCTCTCAAATAAAAATATGTAATATTTTTAGAAGGACTTTTGAAAGCTGTGGCGAATAATAAATTTGTGTACATAAAAATTGTTAGGGGGATTAGGCGGTGATTATTCAGAGTGAAGGATGAAAAAGAGAAATTCACGATGATGGTAATTCCCCACTCGGGTAAGGCCACATTTGCGATTTCAGTATCCCTTAAGACCTTGAAAATTGCAGGTGGATTGCTTGCTGCAATATTTCTTATCTCGATGATTTTTGCAACAAATATTTACATATCTCGCAACAAATTTAAAAATAAGGCTGAAGAACTTTCGGCTGTGGCAAAGGACTATAACGCCCTTCAAAATCAGCTGGAATTTTTTATGAAGAAAACAAGTGATCTAGAAGAAAAAATGGCACAAATAGAAAAGCTAGACGCGGATTTAAGGGATTTGCTGGCAAATGATCCTGTTTTAAAAAACAGTGCTACAATCCAAAGCAGCAAGACCGCCACGAAAAGAACGACCCTCCCAAGCCGCGGCAGCATAGACAGAGAAAGATTCATAAATAAGCTAGAAGTATTGGAAGAAAAGATTCCAGAAGAAGAACAAAGTTTAAAAGAGCTAAAGGATGCAGTTATTCAGCGAATCGATCTGATAGCACATACCCCTACAATATATCCGGTGCAAGGTGAGATAACATCTGATTTTGGCTACCGCAGATCACCTTTTGGAACTCGGCAGGAATTTCATGATGGGGTAGATATAGGCGCATCCTATGGTACAACAGTTGTAGCAACAGCTGACGGAATGGTAACTTTCACAGGTTATCAGGCAGGATACGGGAGAACGGTTACTATAAGCCATGGTTATGGCCTTGAAACCTCATACTGCCATAATTCGAGCATACTCGTAAAGGCGGGACAGCAAGTAAAAAAAGGTCAGGCGATCGCAAAAGTGGGAAATTCCGGAAGAAGCACAGGTCCGCATCTTCATTACATGGTAAAACTTAATGGACAGCTCCAAGATCCAAAAAATTATCTAGAGTGAGGAGGAATTACGTGTTTGGAAAAAAAGATGAACCCATAATAACAAATTCAGATAAAATAGATACGATTTTAGGGAAAAATGCTAAATTTACAGGCACAATAAAAGCCTCAGGCCTTATGCGCATAGAAGGCCAATTTGATGGCGATATGGAATGCGATGGAGACTTGATTGTAGGAGAAGGCGCAAAAGTTACTGCAAATGTTAAGGCAAGAAATGCCATAGTTGCAGGGGCATATGAGGGAAATATTTGCTTGGACGGCAAGTTGGAACTTAAAAATACAGGTAAACTAACAGGGGACGTAAAGGCAGCTGGCCTACTTGTTGAAGATGGAGCTTTTTTCAACGGAAAATGTGAAATGAAAGGCGAGACACAAAAAAGTGAGCCGATTCCTATTAAAAAGAATAAAAGTGCAGAAACGTCAAACCCAACTTAAAGTTGGGTTTTGCTTTGTATAAGGTGGGAGATACTTGAAAACATTGTTTATAATCAACCCTGTTGCAGGAAGAAAGAGAAGCGCCAAAGTATGGAAGGATATAAGGCCTTATATAAATTTTCCATACGAATATGAATTTACACAGGGATGCGGCGATGCAACACAAATTGCAAAACATGCCAAAAAACTAGGCTATGAGGTTATAGTTACAGTTGGAGGAGACGGCACAATATCAGAAGTTGTAAACGGCATTGCAGGAAGTGATATAAGGCTTGGAATAATTCCTGCAGGAACCGGCAACGATTTTGGAAAGACACTTAAGATACCTGAAAATCCGTGCTATGCCCTTGAAATCATTAAAGAGGGGAAAAATCTTACTTTTACAGATTTGGGAAAGTTTCAGGATGGTTATTTTATCAATATAGCAGGAGCTGGTTTTGATGCAGAAGTTGCTAATATGACAAATTCAAATCTAAAATTTTTAAACGGAACCTTAGCCTACGTGGCAAGCCTTGTCTGGAATCTTGCGCGCTATAGTCCCTGCAACGCTGTGATCACAGTTGACGGGAAAAAATACTTTCGCAAGCCCTGGCTTGTACTTGCCGCAAATGCACGCTACTTCGGAGGAGGCATGATGATAAACCCAGATGGCATAATAAATGACGGATTGCTCGATGTGTGCATTATAAATGATATGAGTAGAGCTGAAATCTTGCGGTTCCTACCTTCGGTATTTACAGGAAGCCATAAAAAGCATCGCTGTTTTGAGGTTATAAGAGGGAAAAATGTAGAGATAGAATTTGCTAAACCTGTAAGGGTGCAGGTAGACGGAGATGCAAAAGGATTCACGCCGGTGCGGTTTTCAATAGTAAATAGGGCATTGAGCGTTATAACTCCTGTGAAAGATTAAAATATTGCAGAGTTTAAAAAAGGTTTTTGGAATAAAATATAGAATGTTAATATAAAGAAGTTTTATAGAAACAGAGGGAGATTTTTTGTGGATGAACTCATGATGGAAGCCGAAAAGCATCTAGAGCGTGGCGAATACGAAGAAGCGCGCCACATATACGAGCAAATTATAAACGATGAGCCGGATAATGCAAAAGCATATAACAAATTAGGGGTTATTGCAGCCTATGAAAAAAATAATGAAGAAGCCGAAGCTTATTTTAAAAAGGCGCTAGAACTGGATCCGAAACTTTCCTCCGCAGCCAGCAACTTAGGTAACATTTTTTTTGAAAAGGAAGAATTAGAAAAAGCAAGGGAATGTTACGAAAAAGCCATAGACCTGGATCCGGACAACCCGATTCCTTACAATAATCTTGCGGTAATTTATAAGAAACAAAAAGAAATAGATAAATTTGTAAAATTCTACAAAAAATCAGTAGAGCTTTCCAATAAGCAGCTGAGAAACCCGCAAAAAGATAAACCGGGCAAAAGACAAAGGGCAACATCTTCATACACCGGTACGGGTATATTGGGTTTTATTGCAGTAGCTTTAATTTTATATGTCTTAATCAGGCTCTTTAAGGGGTAATATCGGCTGCGCGTTCTCTGCCTTGAGCTTATAAGCTTGTAGACGGCAAAACAGGGGAGGCGGCAATATGGACAATATAAACTGGGTAGATATTGTTTTAATTGCCTTTTTTATAAAAAGCTTTATAAATGGTTTTTCAAAGGGCTTTATATTAGCTGCATTTAAGACGGCCGGAGTTGTCATTGGCATATGGGCAGGCATATTTTATAGAGATACAGCTGCAGACTTTCTTAAAAACCGTTTAGGCTTAGATAAAGTTCTGAGTAAACTATTACAAGAGCCGATTTTAAACAATTCAGGTCCTGTAAGCGCAATAAACACAAACGGTATTGCTGACCTTGCTTTAAAAGCTCTCGGTTTTTTTGCGGTATTTTTATTGGTCCAGTTGGGATTTGTACTTATTGCTCATTTTATCGGCGGCTTGATAAAAATAGTCGGCTTGTCGCCGCTTAATAAGCTTTGTGGCGGAATATTCAACGTGGTGCAGACAGCCCTATGGATTGCCATATTAAACACTGTAATATTTCCTTTTATTGTTGCATTCCCCGAAAATTTTCTAGAAAAAGGTTTAAATGCCTCGTATATTTTAAATCATTTAAGATTTTTGGACTTCATCAGCCCTATTGTGATAAAATTTATATAAAGCGTTTGTAAAAAACTCTGTTTGCTCAGCTTTATCGTGAGGTGACGGTGTTTTGAATAATATGTCACAACTATATAATGATTTACTTAGCAAACTTCCTGCATTTGCTGTACCCCTTGTAAAAATTTTAATAGTGTGGTATGCGGCAGTTATATTTATCAAGATTGCGGAAAGATTTGTAACACAGGTTTTTTCAAGAGGGCACTATGGCAAACAACCTGTCGATGAAAACAAGACAAGGACTATGGCAAGCCTTTTAAAAAGCATTGTAAGGTATGGGACATATTTTGTGGCAGGTGTGAATATCCTGGATATTCTGGGAATAAATACTGCGTCTTTGCTTACAGCTGCAGGAATAGGTGGTCTTGCCTTCAGCTTTGGAGCTCAAAATCTAGTAAAAGATGTTATATCCGGCTTTTTCATTATACTAGAAGATCAGTACAATATAGGAGATTATATTGAGGCGGCGGGTGTTGGGGGAACAGTTGAAGAAATAGGTATCAGAACAACAAAACTTCGGGATTTCGGGGGACAACTGCACACCATTCCTAACGGAGAAATAACAAAGGTTACAAATCATTCGCGAGGCGCCATGAGGGCAATGGTTACAGTAGGCGTAGCTTATGAAGAAAACTTGCCGGATGCCCTTGAAGCACTAAAAAGTGCCTGTGAGGAAGTTACTAAAAATAATCAAGAGATATTAGTTGAAGCTCCTTCGATACTTGGCATAGCAAATTTAGGAAAAACTGATATAGAAATAAGTATACTGGCAAAAACAATCCCAATGCAGCAGTGGAATGTGGAAAGACAGCTTAGGAAAGCAATTTTGGAAAAATTTGGTGAAAATGAAATAGAGCTACCATATCCCAGGATGGTATACATAAAAAGAGAAAGCAAAAGGGGGAAGGACAATTGACGTATAATGTGGGCGACGTAGTTCAAATGAAGAAAAAGCACCCCTGCGGCAGCGATACCTGGCAAATATGGAGAGTCGGTATGGACTTTGGAATAAAATGCACAGGCTGCGGCCGAAAAGTAATGATTCCCCGAAACAAATTTGAAAAAAGCGTTCGAAAAATTCTAGTTCAAGCAAAAAATGATGAACTTGAAAACAAAATTGATTAATGGTATAATACCTTCGGCATCTCTGCTCTGGAAAAACCGGGGCCGATTTAGTCCATGGAGGTGAAAAAGATGAGAAATTATGAGACCGTATTTATTGTTGACCCTGATCTTGAAACAGATGAAGTAAAATCACTTGTTGACAAATTTAAGGGTCTGATCGAAGAGCAAGGCGGACAGGTTTCAGATGTCGAAGAATGGGGCAAGATGAGACTTGCATACCCAATAAACGACAAACGAGAAGGGTATTATTTCTTAATGAATTTTACCGCAAACCCCGCAACAGCTCAGGAGCTGGAAAGAATTTACAAGATTACCAGCGGACTCATGAGATTTTTAGTTGTCAACAAAGAAAAATAAGAGGTGGAAACCTTGCTAAACAGAATTGTATTGATAGGCAGATTGACAAGGGATCCGGAACTTAGATTTACACCGGCTAACGGCGTTCCGGTAACTCAATTTACTATAGCTGTAGACAGGCCTTTTGTAAATCAAAAAGGCGAAAGAGAAGCGGATTTTATAAGAATCGTAGCATGGCGGAAACTTGCTGAAATATGTTCTGCAAACCTTACAAAAGGACGCCTTGTAGCAGTTGAAGGACGCCTGCAGATTAGGTCATATGACGGAAAAGACGGCCAGCGCAAATATGTGACAGAGGTCGTAGCTGATACTGTCCAGTTTTTGGATAAAGCCAAATCCGGACCCAATGATGACAGTCCTGACAATTTTGATGCAGATTTTAGTTTTGATCCCGGCTTAGATGACATAGAGGGCGACGGAGTGCCTTTCTAAAAGCAATTGAAAGGAGGAATATAACTTGAAACCAAAAAGAGTTAAAAAGAAAAAAGTTTGCAGTTTTTGTGCAGATAAGATAGAACATATCGATTATAAGGAATATGGCCGCTTACGGAAATATATAACTGAGCGTGGCAAGATCCTGCCTCGGCGCATCACAGGCAATTGCGCAAAACATCAACGGCAGCTTACAATTGCAATAAAAAGAGTAAGGAATCTCGCTTTGCTACCATTTACATCAGAATAGAGAGGGTCTACCCTCTCTTTTTTGCCATAACAAGGAGGTAAATTTGATGCAATCCAATAGCACCAAATCTCTTATCGAGGGAGCGCTGCTTGCCGCAATAAATGTTATCCTCAGTTTAATGGCGATATATATGCCGATAATGGGCACATTTGCTACCTTGGTATGGCCGGTACCAATCGTCATACTTGTTGTAAGACATGGGATAAGGACGGCCACGCTTTCTATGATAGTAGCCGGCATAATAGTAGCAATGGTAAGCGGTCCCTTCCAAGCTGTAGGCATTGTACTAGGTTTCGGAATTTTAGGCCTGGTTATAGGATGGACTATAAAAAAAGATGCTTCTCCTTTTAAAGTAATAGCCTTTGGCAGTGTAGCTTCCATGATTTCTATTTTGATACTAATGCTTATTAGCATGTGGGTAATGGGGATAAATCCCATTACACAAGAACTAGACATTTTAAAAGAATCAATTTCGATGACCACTGAATTTTACAATAAACTCGGTGTAGATCCTAAAGCAATAGAAACCACAGTCGAAAGTTTTAACAAAGCTTTAGACATCTTACCTCTTATAATTCCTGCCATCTTCATAATAGCATCAGTTTTTGATGCATTCCTAACCTATATGATAACAAAGGCAGTAATGTCGCGCATGGGACAAAAGCTTAGAGATTTTACTCCATTTGTCTTGTGGCGGTTTCCGGATTATACTGTAGCAATTTTCCTTTTAGGAAGCGTATTGGTAATGTTAGAGCCATATTGGCCAAAGGGAATACTTAAGGCTATTGGAATGAATTTGGTTATTGTTTTTGGATGCATACTTTTTCTACAAGGCTTGTCACTGCTCACTTATTACCTTGCAAAATTTAACGTAGGAAAATTCTTTAGGGCCATTATTGCTTTCTTTGTCCTTTTCAATCCTTTATTCTTACAAATAGTGTTTTTCGCAGGCTTCTTTGATGTTCTGTTCAATTTTCGCAAGATATAGTTAAATGCAAAACATAATTATCATGCGAGGTATTTGCCATGACACAAAAAAGTAAGAAACGAGTCCTTTGGGCGGCAGTTTTCTTTACAGCGATTCTTGCCGCAATCACCTGTATATTTTACGACTACAAAATAGCGGCAGCGCTTTTACCTATTCTCGCTCTGCTCCTTTACTACTTGTTGTCTGCAAAGGAAGGTAGGCCCTTGCCTTCAATTATCGAACCTACAGTGTCTTTTAATAAGGCGCTTTGGAAAGAAATAGCGAATAAGACAAGTTCTGCCATTGCCCTTACGGGCGCAAACGATAGGATAATCTGGGAAAATATGGCTTTTACAAATAAAATCCAAAAACCAGGTCAGCGTATATCCCATGTAGTTGATATATTATCTGCTGATGTGCTTGAAACCTTAGAGAAAGAACCGGCAGAAGTTGACATTGGCAGTGAGCGCTTTTTAGTCAAAAAGGTCAAAATCCAGGCTAATAACAAGAAACCTGAAAAGATGCTCCAGATTTATTATTTTGACGATATAACACAGATATACAATCTAAAGCTGCAGCTTAGAGAAAAAGAGACTGTGGTCTGTTATGTTTATGTAGACAATTTTGATGAAGTCATGGTAGCTTGTGGAGAAGAAAACCGATTAGAACTTCTTGCAGAGATAGATAAAACAATAACAAAATGGGTATATAATTACAACGGACTTGTGAGAAAATACGATAATGACAAATATTTGGTACTAATGAGCCTAAAGGATTTTAAGAAGGCAGAGGAAGCAAAGCTGAATATACTCGATGCGATTCGAGAAATTAAGGCAGGCAAAACTATGACTCCGACGCTCAGCATAGGAGCGGCTTACGGTGAGCCATCTTTAACAAAAGCGGGAAAAATAGCGCAAAACGCTTTAGAGCTTTGCCTTGGCAGAGGTGGAGACCAGGCAGTAGTGAAAGCTGAAGGAAAGACGTATTTTTACGGCGGCAAGACCGAAGAAATGAACAAATACAGCCGTGTCAGAGTCAGAGTAATTGCTCATGCACTGGGGGATTTAGTGGAAGAGTCGGACTCAGTGATGATAATAGGACACCTGTTTTTAGACATGGATGCCCTTGGAGCTGCGGCGGGCCTGGCAAATGCGGTAAAAAGCATGAATAAACCGGGATATATAATCTTGACCCCTGAACAAACATCGTCGGTTGATTCCCTTCTTGAACTCCTACTTACAGATGAGGAGATAAAGGGAAGCTTTATTGAGGAATCTGAAGCATTAAACAAGATTACTAAAAAGACTCTACTTATAGTTGTAGATACACATAAGCCTTCACTTGTAATGTCACAAAAAATTCTTGAGAAAGCCGAAAGAGTAGTTGTAATAGATCACCACCGCCGAGGCGAAGAATTTATAGATAAGGCATTGCTTGTTTATTTAGAGCCCTATGCATCGTCAACCAGCGAGATAGTAACAGAGATAATACAATACATGGGCGATGATATTAAAATTTCACCAATCGTTGCAACTGCCATGCTAGCAGGTATTGCGGTAGATACGCGTAACTTTGCGTTTAAAACCGGCGCCCGAACCTTTGAAGCAGCTTCGTATCTTAGACGAGCAGGAGCAGATCCCACTATGGTATACAAACTATTTCAAGAAGATGCAGATGCGGTTTACGAAAGGGCAAAGGTACTGCAAAGAGCGCAGCAGGTGGCAGAACATGTGGTTATTTCATATTTTGATGAGGAACCTAAAAATCCGACAGTTGCAGCTGCTCAGGCTGCCAATGGCCTTATAGGACTAAAGGGAATTTCTGCCTCCTTTGTTTTAGCCCCCATGGGAGAAAGGATAACAATAAGCGCTCGTTCTTTAGGAGATATAAACGTTCACAGAATTTTGGAGGAATTAGGCGGAGGCGGACATATGACCGTAGCGGGAGCTCAACTTTCTAATGTGACTATGGAAGAGGCTATTGAAAAAGTTAAAGAGGCAATTTTGAAACACTTGAAGGAAGGTGAAACAAATTGAAGGTTATATTACTGGAAGATGTGAAGAGTCTCGGAAAAAGAGGAGACATGGTGAATGTAGCCGATGGTTACGCAAGAAATTACTTATTTCCCAGGAATTTGGCCATTGAAGCTACAGAAGGAAGCGTAAAGCAATTAGAACAGGAAAAAGCCGCAATGGAGAAAAAGAAGCAAAAAGAGATAGAGACGGCAAAAAAGATTGCTGAGAAACTTTCAAATATGACGGTCACAATCAAAGTAAAATCAGGGGAAAACGGAAAATTGTTTGGTTCGGTTACATCTAAAGATGTGGCGGATGCGCTAAAAACGCAGTGCAAAATTAACATAGATAAGCGTAAAATAGAGCTTGATGAACCGATAAAATCTCTTGGAAATTATGCAGTTGAAGTAAAACTTGCGCCCGAAGTGCAGACAAAACTTACTGTTAAAATAGTCGAAGGGTGACGACATATATGGACAGCTTGAAAGTTCCTCCATATAATCTAGAGGCAGAGCAGTCGGTTTTAGGATCAATGCTTTTATCGAAAGAAGCCATTGTTGTAGCTGCTGAAAAGCTTCAGCCCCAAGATTTTTATAAAGATTCTCATAAAAGTATATTTGAAGTTATAGTAAATTTGTATGAAAACAGAGAGCCGGCAGATCTTGTAACAGTAACAGAGGCTCTAAGATCTGCCAAAATATTGGAACAAATCGGCGGCGTGACTTATCTTACTTATCTTACGGAGGTAGTACCTACTGCCGCAAATGTAGAATACTACTGCAAGATTGTGGAAGAAAAGGCGATTATCCGACGACTTATCAATACTACCTCCGAAATATTATCTATGGCATATGATGCCCAACGCGAAGTGGAAGAGCTTTTAGATGAAGCCGAGCGAAGAATTTTTGAGATTGCACAAAAAAGACGCGTTGAAAACTTTCATCATATAAAAGAGATACTGTTTGACACATTTG
The DNA here is from genome assembly GCF_001485475.2 of Tepidanaerobacter syntrophicus. Lineage (NCBI taxonomy): Bacteria > Bacillati > Bacillota > Clostridia > Thermosediminibacterales > Tepidanaerobacteraceae > Tepidanaerobacter > Tepidanaerobacter syntrophicus. The sequence goes on from NZ_DF977000.1 coordinate 289,214, forward strand.
AACATATAGAAAAACTATACAATTCTGCAGGAGGAATCACCGGCGTGCCTACCGGTTTTCCCGACCTTGACGAAAAAACTTCCGGTTTGCAGCCATCAGACCTTATCCTTATTGCTGCAAGACCCAGCATGGGTAAAACTGCCTTTGCTTTAAACATCGCACAGAATGCCGCGATTCGCCACAGTATTCCTGTAGCCATCTTTAGCTTGGAAATGTCCAAAGAACAGTTAGTTCAGCGAATGCTTTGCGCCGAATCTAATGTGGACAGCCACAAACTTAGGACGGGAAGACTAGAAGAAGAGGATTGGCCAAGGCTGGCAAGGGCTATGGGGCCGCTTTCAGAGGCACCGATTTATATAGATGATACTCCCGGCATTTCTTCTTTAGAACTTAGGGCAAAAGCAAGAAGATTGAAAGCAGAAAAAGGTCTAGGTCTTGTAATAATTGATTATCTTCAGCTTATGTCAGGCCGTATAGGTTCTGAAAACCGGCAGCAAGAGATTTCCGAAATTTCTCGTGCACTTAAGGCTTTAGCAAGAGAACTTTCGGTGCCGGTTGTAGCTCTTTCACAGCTTTCACGAGCACCGGAAATGAGAGCCGATCACAAGCCGATTTTAAGTGATCTTCGTGAGTCAGGCAGTCAGGAGCAGGACTCTGATGTAGTAGCATTTTTGTACAGGGAAGATTACTACAATCCTGATACGGATAAAAAGAATATTGCAGAAGTAATAATTGCCAAACAGCGCAACGGCCCTACAGGCACTGTGGAGCTGGTATGGCTTCCTAAATTCACAAAATTTGCTAGCTTGGAGAAATTTCGTCAAACTCAAGTTAGCTAAAAAATTAATGTATAAACTTTTGGAACTGAAAGTAGGTATTTTTATGCGCGAAAAATATGACGTAATTATAGTAGGAGCCGGCCCTGCCGGCATTTTTACAGCCCTTGAGCTTATAGAACATGCCCCCGAGCTTTCAATACTTGTTATTGAAAAAGGAGAAGATATCGAGAAACGAAAATGCCCCTTGAAAGAAAAAACCAGCACCAAATGCATGCGTTGCAACCCATGTTCGATTGTGAGCGGGTGGGGAGGGGCAGGAGCTTTCAGTGATGGTAAGCTTACACTTACCACAGAATTCGGGGGCTGGCTTGATGAATATTTGCCAAAAGAAGAAGTAATGGAATTAATAAATTATGTGGACAGCATATACGTAAGATTTGGCGGGACAAAGGAAATCTATGGCACAGAAGATGAAAAAATTCGAGAGCTGCAACGAAAAGCAGCTACTGCTGATTTAAGACTCATACCTGCAAAATTAAAACATCTTGGAACTGAAACCTGCGCAAAAATATTAAAAAATATGAAGGATTATCTGGAACAAAAAGTCCAGATAAAAACAAATACTGAGGTTATAAAACTCATTGTTGAAGATACCCGAGTGCGAGGAATAAAAACCGCAGATGGCAATGAATATTTTGCCGATTATGTAGTCGTGGTGCCTGGCAGGGAGGGATCTGAGTGGTTTTCAAAGCAAGCAGGTTCTTTAAAGCTTCCAATGTCGATTAACCCTGTGGACATCGGAGTTAGAGTAGAGGTTCCGGCTGTTATAATGGAAGATTTAACTGATGTAGTATATGAATCAAAACTAATATACTATTCCAAGTCCTTTGATGATAAAGTCCGGACTTTTTGTATGAATCCCTATGGCGAAGTAGTTATGGAAAACAACAATGGTCTTGTAACGGTAAATGGCCATAGCTATTCCGACCGCAGAACAGAAAACACAAACTTTGCACTGCTGGTAAGCAAGACATTTACTGAGCCTTTTAAGGAGCCCATCGCATATGGCAAGAATATTGCGACACTGGCGAATATGTTAGGCGGCGGTGTACTTGTCCAGAGGCTTGGAGACTTGCTTTCAGGAAGAAGGTCTACGCCTGAACGCATAAAAAGAGGACTGGTGGAGCCTACTTTAAAAGAAGCAACGCCGGGAGACTTGAGCCTGGTATTTCCTTACAGGCATATGGTAAGTATCTTAGAGATGTTAGAGGCCCTAAGCAAAGTTGTGCCTGGCGTAAATTCCTATCACACCCTGCTTTATGGTGCAGAAGTCAAATTTTACTCGGCTCGTCCGGCGCTGACCTCTAGTCTTGAGACGCAAATAAAAAATCTTTTTGCAGCAGGGGATGGAGCTGGCGTGACTCGTGGCCTCGCCCAGGCATCGGCTTCGGGAGTAATAGTTGCAAGGGAGATATTAAAACGTGTATAAGATTTAACAGCACAGGAGAACATACACAATGAGCAGGGGAAGTAACATGGGACGGTTAGAGACCGCTGAAAAACTAATCTTTTCATCCTAACTGCATCAAAAAACAACACGAAAGAACCGTCCCTGTGCTCGCTTCTCTGCTCGTTTTTCAAAAAAAGGGTTGACAGCCTAAAACTTTTATAGTAATATAGTAACTGCTGTTTTAATGAGCCATTAGCTCAGTCGGCAGAGCACCTGACTTTTAATCAGGGCGTCCCGCGTTCGAGTCGCGGATGGCTCACCATTTGTGGCCCCGTGGTCAAGTGGTTAAGACATCGCCCTTTCACGGCGGTATCAGGGGTTCGAATCCCCTCGGGGTCACCATAAGATTGACAAAACATGGTGGCGGTTTTATAATATATTTAGTGGGCGGAAATAGCTCAGCGGTAGAGCATCGGCTTCCCAAGCCGAGGGCCGCGGGTTCAAATCCCGTTTTCCGCTCCAAATATGACACAGATAGGTTTTTGGAGATTATAATTCTTCCAAAAACCTTTATTTTTTAAGTATGTCGAATACGCTTCTCAGAGACTTTTTACACCGTTTAGAAAATTGTATCCTTACAGAAAAATTGAAGCTCTTACTGCAAAAAAAAAGAAAAAAATTTTAAATTAGAAGAAGGATATTTGATTTTTATGTAGAATATAATATGGTGTGTTTGTTACAAATATATTACAAAAGTATTAAATAAATATTACTATAATGTAAGGAAGGGATGGAACTATTTAGTGCCTTTGCTTGCATGTACCGGTGAAAGTGTGTCTTATATTCTTTTGCTGTGTACAAAAAAGAAAGGAGTGGGTGAATGGAAACGTCTAAACTTAAAGAACTTTTTCTTAAGGTAAAGACCGACAAAAGGAAAAAAATGCTCTTCATAGCCGGATGCACAGCTATTGTAGTATTGCTTTTTGTAGCAGCAATTTTTAGCCGTTCGGTGATTGAGGTGAGTGTAAATGGGCAGACACTGGGAAATCTGCAAAGCTATCAAAAACTAAATGAAATCAAGGAACAGTTAGAGAAAAAATATGAGGAAAAACTCGGAACGGAAGTAAAATTTGCAGATGAAATAAAAGCCTTGCCGGTAAAAGCCATTGGGAAAAAGCTCGATTCTGACGATGAGATGATGAAAAAGCTGGAATCAGCCTTAACTTATAAATTAAAAGCTGTAGCAATTGAAGTTGGAGAAAAAGAAGTGGCGATTGTAAAGGATAAAACCACGGCTGAATCAGTGTTAAATCAGGTAAAACAGTACTACATAAGCCAGACGCCGGGAGAATTAGTGAAAGCTGAAATAGCCGAAAAAGTAAATTTTACAGAGAAATTTGTAGAACCTAAAGCACTGCTTAGCGCAGAGGATGCAAAAAATCTGATTCTAAAAGGCGCAATAGAAATCAAAACATATGAAGTTGTTGAAGGCGATAGCCTTTGGTCTATATCTCAAAAAGAAAAAATACCACTAGATGATTTGATTAAAGCAAATCCTCAGCTAAAATCTGAAGACGAATTAGCTCTTGGCGATAAAATTAACTTGACTGAAGTCAAACCACTGCTAAATGTTACAGTGGTAAAGAAGATTACATATAGTGAGGCCATACCTTATGAGACTGAAGTGCAAAAAGATAGCACAATGTGGACATGGGATCAGAAGGTAAAGCAGGCCGGGGAAAATGGTACTAAAGAAATTGCAGCAGAAGCTGTCTTTAAAAACGGTGTCAAAGTTTCTCAAACCGTTATCAGTGAAAAGGTCGTAAAAGAACCTGTAAACCGCATAGTGGCTAAAGGCACAAAGGCAGAGGTTGCATTCCGTGGAAGCGGAAGATTTTCATGGCCGGTGGTAGGACAGATAAGCTCACCATATGGATACAGAGGCAGTGAGTTTCATACAGGTATTGACATCGCTAAAAGCAGCGGCTCCCCTGTATATGCTTCAAATGGCGGAACGGTAACTTTTGCAGGCTGGAGCGGAGGTTATGGAAACCTTGTTATAATAAACCATGGTGGCGGAATTGAGACTTATTATGCTCACAATAGTTCAATTACTGTATCAGTAGGCGAGCAAGTGCAAAAAGGGCAGCAAATTGCAAGAGCGGGCTCTACCGGAAGAGCTAGCGGAAGCCATGTACATTTTGAAATTCGTATAAACGGAAGCTCGGTAAATCCTTTAAATTACTTAAATAAGTAGTAATTTTTAAGCAAGTGCCTCCTAAATTATTTTCATGCTGCGTTATATAAATCTATAGCCGCTTTTTACTTATCATATTATCATATATGTTAAGTAAGCCGAAACATGTTTTTGTTTATGCAAAGACGTTAGCATAAGAGTATCACTTGCTCTAAACAACAAGAAATATATCAAAATACAATAACACAAAAAGATAACAAGCAATAGAATAAATTTGAAATACAATAAAGAATTAAGCAATCGACAAAATCTAAAAGAAAGGGCTGCTGCCATCATGCAGCCCTATTTCTGTTATAAGGCCGAATTTAAGATTCCTTATTTACTATACTTTATTTGGAACGACAGACTGTTTTGTTGAGTGCATAATGATGACAAATTATGTAATATTACCTTGAGCCAAAGCATACAATATCATTATAAGCAGCAGCGTATATTGCCATCTTGAGCAGTCAGCTAACAATTGACACTAATGCTGCTGATTTTGAGCTGGTGCATAGCATCATACTAAGCGGCTGTACTTGGCACGATTTTTGCAATTATATATTTTTACAAGGCTTATGATGAGACTTTAGCAAACCTCCTGCAAGATTCCTATTTTTTATGGGCAATTGTTAGTTTAAAGACTTTTAGAAGGTGTATTATTTATGGGTTTAAAAGAAGAATTACTGGAATATTTAAGAAATGAGACTGAAAAATTTAATATCAAAAGGCCCTCAGCCGGCTTAACTGCAAATTATATAGCAGACGTTTTTAAAGTAAAGAGGAATACAATAAGCCACTATCTAAATCAGTTGGTAAAAGAGGGAAAGGCCTTAAAGATAAATACCAGGCCTGTTTATTTCTTGAATCGGGCGGTGTTTGAATCAAAGTTTTACCCGCTGCCCACTAACATTCTTGAAAGCTTTCAAGAACTGGAAGATCTTAAACCTGTCAAAGAGCAGGAAACTGACGTTTTTGATGAGCTAATTGGTGCAGACGGCAGCCTTAAAAAAGCCATTACTCAAATCAAGGCATCGGTGCTTTATCCGGGCGGTCTGCCTATAATTTTATGCGGACCTACAGGCGTCGGAAAAAGTTTTACGGCAGAACTTATCTATAAATATTGTTTGGAAAAAAATATACTGCCAAAAAATGCACCCTTTGTAAGCTTTAACTGCGCTCAATATGCAAACAATCCCGAGCTTTTGTCGAGTAATTTGTTTGGCTATGCAAAAGGAGCATTTACAGGGGCAAACACAACAAAAGACGGTATGCTGGCGGCAGCCGACGGCGGCATACTATTTTTAGACGAGGTTCATCGACTAAATGCAGAAGGGCAGGAGAAGCTCTTTACGCTTATGGATCAGGGAGTTTACCGAAGAATGGGAGAAAGCGACTCATGCCATCGGGTAAATGTTAGATTGATATTTGCCACCACCGAAGAACTGGAAAAAAACTTTTTAAAGACTTTCCTCCGCCGCATTCCTATACGTATAACAATCCCGAGTCTGGATGAGCGGGGAGAGGCTGAAAAAGAGCAGTTTGTGTATATGTTTTTAATAAATGAAGCAAAAAAGGTTCATTTGCCGATACGAATAACAAATCGGGCAATGGAAGCACTGACGCGCCATCGTTATACTGGGAATATGGGCGAACTTAAAAATACAATAAAATATATTGTGGCGGCATCCCTTGTTAAATCTCAAAACTTGGGAGAAGTTAGAATTACCATACAGGATTTGCCGGCAAACATAATAGAGGATAGCCTAAACTACAGTGATACAAAATTAAAAAATTCAAAGGAAATCATTATTGATGAAAACTCAACGCTTGAAAAATTATATGAGCTCAATACTTCCCACCTAAAATGTATTAAAGACACCTACGAAAAAATTCTTTCGCTTTTTGCTAATTCTAAGGAAAAAGGATTTTCCCCGGAGTATTTTCAAGAAAATCTCATTAACGAGGTAAACGCCCTTCTTGACAACCTGATATTCAACAATACTCAGCAGGAACAGGGCACAATGCTAAAACTCATGATAGCAAACGTTCAAGAAGCCCTTGAATACCTTAAGAAAAACTATGGAATAAAATTTAACGGCAACAGTATATATGCGATAGCTCACTTTTTATACTATAAAGGCAATAATTCTATTCACTGGTCAAAAAGGCAGGAACAGTTAATAAATCAGTTAATAGAAAGCATCAAGCCATTATATAAATTTGAGCAGACGTTGGTGAAATACCTGGAAACTATCTTGGAAAATAAAGTGGATGTTAAACTTGACAAACTTGATAAGGTCTTTCTTTGGATATATTTAAGAAACCTGAAAGTCGCGGAGACTCCTCAAAAAGTTAAAGCCGTAATTCTAGCTCATGGATATGCTACTGCCAGTAGTATCGCAAATGTTGTAAACAGGTTACTTGGAAAAAATATCTTCGAACCTTTTGATATGCCAATTGACATTTCAGTTGAAGAAATTGCTGCAAAAGTATTGGATTACATTAAAGACACTGATGTATCAAAAGGACTTATAATACTTGTTGATATGGGCTCACTAAAGGATATATATCAGGAGTTTAAAGACCAAGTAAAAGGCCCTATAGCGATTATAAACAACGTGTCAACTCAGATGGCGCTTTATCTGGGCAGCATGTTGGACAAGGAACTATTCTTGGAAGAAATTGTAGAAAGGCTCAAAACAGAAAACCAAATTGAATATAAGATAATTTATCCTAAAAGAAAAAAGGAAGATGTTATTATCACTTCATGCCAAACAGGGATAGGCACCGCGCTGCAGATTCAAAAACTATTAGAAGACAGTATACCGCAAGAGCTGGGCATCAAAATCTTGGCCCACGATTATAATGCACTAAGGGAATCCGGTATGAATGAAGCAATATTTAAAGTGTATAATGTACTTGCGATTATAGGGACAGCGGATCCGGGCATCAAAGAAATACCATATATTTCCCTTGAAGAGCTTATCGCAGGAGACAGTGAAGAAAAAATTCGAAAAGTCTTAAAACCGGCGGTAGGCGAAGAAGAACGCCTTTCTGAGATCAATAAAAATATTGTCAGAAATTGTTCTCTGGAACGCGTCATAGATTCGCTTACAATACTCGACTGCAACAAAATTTTGTCGGAAGTTGAGGAATTTGTAAATCAACTAGAAGTTCGCTTAAAGCGGCGAATTTCAAATGAAAGAAAGATTGGACTTTATGTTCATGTAAGCTGTCTTGTGGAAAGACTCATTCGCAGACAGCCCATTGAAACATATAAAAATATAAATAACTTTGAACAGTGTCAAAAAGAAATGATAAAAATCATCAAAGAATCTTTTAGTGTCATAGAACAGACATATAGTGTCAAAATAAATACTGCGGAAATCGGCTATATATGCGATTTCTTAACGGCCGAGGTTTAAAATAAAAGGCGTACCGGTAATTGGTACGCTTTTTGCATTATATCTTAAATATAAAAAGAATACTAAAGCTCTTTAATTTATCATCTATGTAATTAGTCAATTAATCAGGAGGATATTGAAATGATTAAATTTGTTTTCGCATCACATGGTATGCTAGCAGAAGGAATGCTTAATTCCCTTGAATTAATTATTGGAAAACAAAATAACGTTTATACAGTTTGCGCATATAAGGACGAAAATTTTGAATTAGCTAAAACAATAGATAAAATATTTGAAAGTATAGGAAGAGATGACAAACTTATCGTTATAACAGATATTTTTGGGGGAAGTATTAATAATGAATTTTTAAGTCGCTTAAATGAAAAAAAATTCTATTTAATAAGCGGTCTAAATCTTCCACTTGTGATTGATCTGGTTGTCTCACTTAAAGATAAAAATAGCATAGAAGATAAAGAATTAGATAAAAATATAACAGAAATAGTTGCACGATCTATCAAAAGTATTAAATATTGCAATCAAATTTTAGATGAGGTGCCCTGTGATGAAGATTTCTAAGTCTGTTAAAATAAATGTGACTACAGAGGGAGAAGAAAGATAAAATGTTTTCGCTAGAAAATAATTTATATGCAATGAATACCCATTACAGATATTATCCACTAGAATATTTTTTTAAAGTAGCAAAACAAAATGGCTTTAAAAATGCCGAAATTTGGCTTTGTCCTCAACACTTTTTTATAAATTATAATGAGTCAGAAAATCCAAAAAAACTTCTAGAACTTTCAAAAACCTATGATATTAAAATCAAATGTTTGTGCCCAGAGCAAAATAATCCAAAGCCTAATAATATCGCAGCTCGTGATAAATTTTTAATTTCACGCACTTATAATTATTTTAAAAGAATTATCGATTTAGCGAACTATATAGGATGTAGCAAGGTTTTAGTTACTCCAGGTTGGAATTATTATGATGAAGAACTAACAATAGCGAGAAAGAGGTCTGCTACAATGTTAAAGAACATATGCGATTATGCAGAATCAAGGAGAGTCACCTTAGTACTAGAGAGTATATGGAAACAATCATCTGATATTGCTCCAAATATTGAAAAAATAAAAACTCTAAAAGAATCAATAAATAGAAAAAATTTAAAGCTCACAATTGATCTTGGAGCTATATCTGCAGCAAATGAAAGCATAAAAGATTGGTTTGAAGCCTTTGGAGAAGATATTGAGCACTGCCATTTTGTAGATGGTAATCCAACTGGCCATTTATCGTGGGGTAGAGGTAATCGAAATATGACAAATGATTTAAAGCATTTTTATAAAAATGGATATAATGGAGGGTTTTCGCTTGAATTTGTTAATCCTGTTTGCTTTAGAAACCCTTCAGTAGAAGATTTAAAGACTATTGAAATTTTCAAAAAAAGCTTGAGCGCTTTAAGCGAACATAAAAAATGCGAGAAAATGGAGGGCAATAAACAACATGATAAAACTTTTTAGAGTAGATCATAGACTTTTACATGGCCAAGTTGCTTTTTCGTGGTGCAATGCAATAAATGCAAACGCGATTTTGATAGCTTCTGATGATGCCACTACCAACGAAATTAGGAAAACAACAATTAAGCTAGCAAAGCCAGCAGGAATAAAACTAGTTATTAAAAATGTCGAAGATGCTGCAGAAACTATAAATAGCGGAGTTACAAACAAATATAACTTGATAATTATTGTAGAAAGTATAAAGGATGCTTATAGATTATTAGAAAAAACTGAGGAAATAAAGTCGCTAAATTTAGGGGGCACTAAAAAAATTGAAGGAAGTGAGCAATTAAGTAAAGCACTTTATCTTACAGAAGAGGACAAAAAATTATTAAGAAAAATTCTAGAAAAAGGTATTGAAGTTGAAATAAGGCAAGTTCCTACTGATTCTAAAAGGATATTGACTCTAGAAATGCTATGATCTTAAAAGTCCAAAGCTGAAATAAAGGAATTATATTAAAGTGAAAGGCGTATAAAAATATTTTTAAATGTCTTAAATTAAAACTTTTAATATTTTTTTGACAAAATAAGAAGAATTGTAATCATTTTTATTTGTGTATTCTAAAGGTGGCCACCGTAGAATAAATTAATAATTAAAGAAAGAATATAAAGTTAGTCTTTCCGAAAAGCAATTTTAGCCAGACAAGGAGGTAAGGTTAAATGTTATTGATGCAATCTATTTTTATAGCCGCAATAACTTTTTTGGGGAAAGCGGATTACTGGTTAGGGACGGCTATGATAGAGCGCCCAATAGTTCTAGGACCCTTAGTTGGGTTAGCGCTTGGCAATGTCCAAAAAGGTGTAAGCATTGGATTGACTTTAGAATTAATTTTTATGGGAATGCAAGCTATAGGAGCGTCTATACCACCTGATATGGTTGTTGGTGGAGTTTTAGGGACTGCTTTTGCAATAAGTAGTGGAACAGGAACAGAAACAGCTATTGCTATAGCATTTCCTGCCGCAGTTCTCTCTGCTTTTATTGTAAATTTCTTTTATGGGGTTATTATACCTATTATGGCACGGCAGGCAGATAAAGGAGCATCAGAAGATAATTATAAAAAAATAGAGCAAGTGCACATTTTTAGTGGTTTTTTATTCGATTTAGTATTTGCAATTTTAGCGGGCTTTGCTTTTTATGCGGGAAATGCAGTTGTCCAATCAATCCTTAATGCGATTCCGAAATCTATTATAACTGGTATTCAAGTTGCTGCTGGCATTCTTCCGGCGCTAGGTTTTGCATTATTGATTCAAATGATAGCTACAAAAAGAGTTATAGTATATTTTTTTGCAGGTTTTTTATTAGTAGCATATCTAAACATTCCCATAATTGGTGTTGTAGCATTTGCAATAGCTTTACTTGGA